>CAZZEY010000066.1:0-7361 GCA_964653445.1 uncultured Syntrophaceticus sp.
AACAAGTTGACACTGTCCAATTTTTCATAAACTTTGACAAAAACGGATAGGCTGCAACATAATTAGTACTATTTTCTATATTGTCTTTTAATCTCCTTCTAAATTGACAAAAATAAATAGTGATGGTACACGATATACCCCATCACTACAACTTTTTTTAATAAAGGTGCTGGTCCTATCTAATAGGTAGATGAGAATGCTCCTTCTCCTGTCTAATCTTTTTAAGTTCATCTAATAGGCTTTCATTAAAAATTCGAATATAGGTGCCTTTCATACCCAAAGACTTTGCCTGAATTACTCCAGCACTCTCCAATTTTCGTAGAGCATTGACTATCACTGATCTGGTAATACCGGCACGGTCCGCAATACGGCTGGCAACAACTAGACCCTCAAACCCACCTAATTCATAAAAAACATGTTCTGCTGCCCTGAGTTCAGAAAATGATAGTGTGCTCAAAGCAATCTGAACAGTGGCATTTTTCCTGGTTTCCAACTCCACGCGCTCAGTTTTCATAAGCATGATATCCATGCCAACAGCCAAGCACCCATATTCCGCGAGAAAAACCTCTTCATCAGACAGGCTTTCAGAGGATTTTAAGACCATAGTACCCAGTCGTTCACCACTCCCATAGATAGGAATAATAGTGGTGATACTTTCATGAATAGGACAAACCGCTGGGGAAAAAATACATAAGTTTTCCGGATCAGTATTATTAGTCTGTGTTTCAGCAACAAAAAGCAGTTTTTGATTATAACTTTCGGGAAAGCGCTGGCTGTATGATATAACATCAGACATAAAACTACATGCATATTCTTCCAATAAATAGTATCCGAAAATCTTTCCCCTACGTCCAACAAGGTATACATTTGCTCGTACAGCTTCACTGATGGCCTGTACTAATGATGTAAAATCTCTATCGTAATCTGTTCCCATCAGTCCTTTTATTTTCTGGGTACTTTCTAATAAGGTTTTCATTTCTTCCTCCCCTGGTCATAATATATTAAAGAATATAACTGCTCAAATCTCCATCAGCAACAATACCTGCCAGATGTTCGGCAACATATGCTTTATCAATAACAACGGTTTCATTGGATAGTTCAGGCGCTCGAAATGACAACTCTTCCAGTGTCTTTTCCAGGATTGTGTGCAGCCTTCTGGCGCCAATATTTTCGGTTTGAGTATTGACAAGATAAGCCATCTCAGCAATTTCTTCCAACGCGTCTGAAGTAAACTCGACATTTAAGCCTTCTGTTCGCAACAATCCACTATACTGCCTGATTAAAGAATTATCAGGTTCTATTAAAATTTTTATAAAATCATCCTTTTCCAGTGGTTGCAATTCCACTCTGATAGGAAAACGTCCCTGCAGTTCTGGAATAAGATCCGAAGGCTTGGTTACATGGAAAGCGCCTGCTGCGATAAATAAAACATGATCAGTTTTCACCGGACCATACTTTGTCATTACTGTTGAACCTTCGATAATCGGTAATATATCCCGCTGCACCCCACCGCGAGAAACATCCGGTCCCACACTGCTCTCCTTTCCGGCAATCTTATCCAGTTCATCAAGAAAGATTATACCGCTCTGCTCAACTCGATCAATAGCCTCTGAAATTACATCATCCATATCTACCAGCTTTTGAGCTTCTTCCTGAGCCAGAATGCGTCGTGCATCCTTTATACTCACCTGTTTCTTTTTTTTCTTCCGGGGCAGGAAGCCCCCCAGCATATCCTGTATATTGATCCCCATTTCTTCCATACTGCCAATTGTAAAGACATCTAAGGTTTTTGGATGGCTTTCTTCTATCTCTATTTCAATCTGCCGATCCTCCAATTTTCCCGAACGCAGTTCCTGAGCAACTCTTTCTCTGAAAGCTTTGCTATTCTCCTGCTCTTCTAAACTCTTAACTTCCTCATTATCGCTATCACTCATTTCCTTGAACAGAAGTTCAAAGGGGTTTTTTACTTGACTTTGCTTCCTGGATGATGGCACAAGTATCTCCAAAATCCTCTTCTCAGCAAGCTTACTTGCCTTATCTTCCACCTCAGCCATCTTTTCCTGTTTCACCATTCTGATGGCTACCTCAACCAAATCTCGTACCATTGATTCCGCATCTTTGCCTACATATCCCACTTCTGTGAATTTTGTTGCTTCTACTTTAACAAATGGCGCTTTGACAAGTTTGGCCAATCTGCGAGCAATTTCAGTTTTACCCACACCTGTGGGACCAATCATAATTATGTTTTTTGGAATTACCTCATCCTGGAGCTCAGGTGGTAGACGCCGCCTGCGGTACCTGTTGCGCAGCGCTATAGCCACTGCCTTTTTTGCCTCCTGCTGTCCGACAATATACCGGTCCAGTTCTGCCACTATTTGTCGAGGAGTTAATTCCTCCATAATCTTTTCACCTCTACAGTTTCTCTACATTAATATAATCATTGGTATAAATACAGATCGATGAAGCTATCTCTAAAGCACTTCGGACAATCTCCTCCACTTTAAGATCAGTATGGCGAAGCATGGCTCGAGCAGCAGCCAGCGCATAAGGCGCTCCTGACCCTATCGCAGCAATACCATCATCAGGATCTATAACTTCACCACTTCCCGATATAATTAAAAGATGTTCCTTGTCTGCCACAACCAGCAGAGCTTCCAAACGCCGCAAAACCCGGTCCATTCGCCAGTCCCGAGCCAATTCTACCGCTGCCCGCTGTAGATTACCGCGGTACTCCTCCAGTTTGCGCTCAAATTTATCAAAAAGTGTAAAAGCATCAGCCACAGAACCGGCAAAACCCGCCAGTATTTGTCCGTTATACAGTTTTCGTATCTTACGGGCATGTGCTTTCATAATGGTGTTGTTACCGAATGTGACCTGTCCATCACCACCGATAGCCACCTCTTCACCCTTTTTAATACATATCACTGTGGTTCCAGTCAACATCCTATTTTCCTTCCTTTTCTTTAGCTCGCGGATGAGCTTTTTGATAAACTGACTTGATCCTTTCCCCTGTTATATGTGTATAGATCTGGGTGCTGGACATACGTGAGTGTCCCAGTAGTTCCTGCACAGAACGGAGATCTGCACCACCTTCAAGCAAGTGGGTAGCAAAGGTATGACGCAGAGAATGGGGTGTGAGATTCCTGAAAGGAGCCACCATTTTTAAGTATTTGGTGATAATCCCATAAATACCCCTGGTGGTTAAACGGTTCCCTTTAAAGTTCACAAAAAACGGTTCTTCAGATGAAGGAATCTTTTTACCTGTCAGGACCGGCCTGGCTTTTTGCAAATACTCCTGTAAAGCATCAGATGCATGATCACCGAAAGGCACAATACGTTCCTTTCTGCCTTTACCCCTAACTCTAACAGACCGCCCAGAAAAATCCATATCCGTGATATTGATCTGCACCACTTCTCCGATTCTGAGCCCAGAACTGTAAATTAGCTCAAGCATTGCTCGGTCGCGCAGACCAAGCATCCCCTTTCTGCTTTCCGGTTGATGCAGCAGTTTTTCAACCTCAGTCTGATAAAGAAACTGAGGCAAAGCCCTACCCTTTTTTGGTGTACTAATTAATAATAAAGGATTAGTATTTATCCTACCTGATTGGTTAAGATACCTAAAAAACGATCGCAAACAGGACAACCGGCGGGAGATGGTGCTGCGAGCATAACCCGTTTTATATAACTGAGAAAGATAGTCCCTAATAATATTTGTAGTGACCCCTTCTGGGCTTTTTATCTGCTTATTTTCCAAATAGCTCTGAAAGTGCTTAAGATCAGATAAATAACTAACAGCAGTTTGGTCACTAAGATTTTTCTGTGTTTTTAAATAGTTTATAAATTCATGACATATGTCTTGCCAAATTCCCATAACAATAAAATTACCTCTTTTCATACTATCATACCAAATCTTACCCGACAAGCATTTAAATGATATTTCTGAGAAATTGGGACCAGGACTCAATGGCGCGTTCAGCAAGGGCCTTAGCCCTTACACGCTTCGGCATTTTGTTAGGCAGAGGAGGGAATAGGCCAAAAGTAACATTCATCGGTTGGAAATCAGGGCTTTCGGATGTCGATACATACCAGCAGAGAGAACCATGAGCTGTTTCTTTTGGTGGTATAACCGGTTTTTTACCCAAGGCTAATAAAGCGCCATTGATCCCAGCAATAAGACCACTGGCCGCGGATTCCACATAACCTTCAACACCTGTTAACTGTCCGGCGCAGAGAATTTCCGGTGCTTTCCTCATCTGAAGGCTCGGCTGCAAAACCTCTGGTCCCTTTAAAAAAGTATTCCTGTGTATCACTCCATAGCGCACAAATTCAGCTTTTTCTAATCCTGGTATCATACGAAATACACGCTGCTGTTCACCCCATTTGAGCTGGGTTTGAAAACCTACCATGTTGTAGATCGTGCCTTCAGCATTATCCTGACGCAGCTGTACTACAGCAAAGGGCTGCTCCCCAGTACGGGGATCTACTAGACCAACAGGTTTTAGAGGTCCATACCGTAATGTATCAAACCCCCTCCGAGCCATTACTTCTAAGGGCAAACATCCCTCGAAAAATAAGCCCTGTTCAAAGGCTTTGGGATTATGAACCTCAGCTGATATTAAAGCATCCCGAAAGAGCGTATATTCCTCTTGATTAAGCGGGGCATTAAGATATGCTGCCTCACCTTTCCCATAGCGAGAGAGCCTAAAAATAAAATCAAAGTTTAAAGAGTCAACTGTCACCAAAGGAGCCACAGCATCGTAAAAGGAAAGGTATTCTGTTCCTGTCAAAACACCTAAATTTTTACTAAAAGTATCAGAGGTGAGAGGTCCTGTAGCAATAATCAGTGGGCGGTTTTCTGGAATCGCATAGACATCCTCCCGCACGAGCTTAATGTTTGAATTTTCGGAAATGGCAGCAGTTACAGCCTCTGCAAACCGGTGTCTATCTACTGCAAGTGCTCCCCCTGCCGGTACAGCGGTTTTTGCTGCACAACTCATAATTAATGAATCGGCAAGTCTCATTTCCTCTTTGAGCAGTCCTACAGCATTAGTGAGCGCAGAAGAGCGCAGTGAATTACTGCAGACGAGTTCTGCCAGGAGGTCTGTGTGGTGTGCTGGGGTTGTGTTTACAGGGCGCATCTCATAAAGGGTTACATCAACACCAAATCTGCTTGCCTGCCACGCGGCTTCACTCCCTGCCAGCCCCCCTCCGATGATAACAACAGATGCCATTACTTCACACCTCGCTCAGTTGGCACTTTTTCTTCCTGCACCTTTTTTTTGCAGTTTGGACAGTAAAGATTGTTGGCTTTTCCGCGGTATACCAAAAAATGTCCGCAATCCGGACAGTACTGAGGTACAGGTTCATCCCAGGAAACAAAATCACATTCAGGGTAATTGGCACAGCCATAAAACCTTCTTCCTTTACGGGACCTGCGCACAACAATGCTCCCCTTACAGCGGGGGCACTCAACACCTGTGTCCTCCAGATACGGCTTAGTATATCTGCAATCAGGAAAACCCGGACAAGCAAGAAATTTACCGTACCTGCCCTGCTTCACTTTCAAATTGCTACCGCATTTTGGACATGTTTCCTCACTTGTTTCCTCCTCTACAGGGATCACCGCAATCTCTTTTTCTGCATGCTCCAGATCACTTTCAAAGGGACCGTAAAACTCTTCCACAACTCTTTGCCAGGAAATCTCCCCTTCTTCTACCTGATCAAGTTTTTCTTCCAAATCAGCAGTAAACTCAACATCAATAATATTGGGAAAATACTCCTTTAAAAGATCAACAACTATCTGACCTAATTCTGTAGGATAAAGATACTTATTTTCCCTGCATACATAACCACGACTTTGAATGGTGGCGATGATCGGTGCGTATGTACTGGGTCTGCCGATTCCATTCTCCTCCAGTGCTTTGACCAATGTCGCCTCAGAGTAACGAGCGGGTGGTTGGGTAAAGTGCTGTTTCGGTTCCAGTTTTATTAAATCAACAGCACTGCCTTCAGCAACCTGAGGGAGAAGTGATTCATCCTGCTTTGCATCCACATAGACCCGCATAAAGCCTGGAAAACGGATCACTGAACCGCTGACCCGAAAGATATAATCATTACCGTCAATATCAATAGTAGTCACCTCAAGGAGAGCCGGCTTCATCTGGCTGGCTAAAAAACGTGACCAAATCAAATTATATAATCTATACTGATCCCGTTTCAGGTAGTTCTTTACCTGGTCGGGATGACGGTTAATATCTGTAGGGCGAATAGCCTCATGGGCCTCCTGGGCGCGAGGGGATGTTTTGTATTTGGCAGCCTTTTCAGGAACATACTCAGGGCCAATGTTTTCTGTTATATATTTCCGGGCTGTAGTTTGGGCATCCTCTGCAACCTTTGTGGAATCAGTGCGCATATATGTGATCAGTCCAACAGCACCTTCTTTGCCAAGTTCTAAGCCCTCATATAATTGCTGTGCTATCTGCATTGTCTTTTTTACTGAAAAATTCAGCTTACTGCTTGCCTCCTGCTGAAGAGTGCTGGTCGTGAAGGGAGGAGCAGGATTGCGTTTTCTTTGCCTTTTGGTCACCTTTTTTACCACAAAGGCTGCTCCATCCAGATCTTTTAACACATTTTTAACATCATCTTCACTGGCAAAACTAATCTTTTCCTTACCTTTACGTACCAGAGTACCTTCCAGTTGACTTGTCTGAATGCTTGTATCATCCCGATTGTCTGGCTCAGCCTGAAAATGTCCGGTAATACTCCAGTATTCTTCAGGCTGGAACTGCCGGATTTCATCCTCCCTCTCACAGATTAAATACATTGCCACAGACTGTACCCTGCCGGCACTTAAACCCCTTTTGATCTTGCGCCAAAGCAGAGGACTCAATTTATACCCCACTAATCGGTCTAAAATACGCCTGCACTGTTGGGCATCAACCCTATTCTGATCAACCGATCGAGGCTCTTTGATGGCTTTTTCCAGTGCACTTTTGGTTATTTCATGAAACTCTATCCTGCAAGCAGCATCATCTGTTATCCCGAGAATATTTTTTAAATGCCATGCAATAGCCTCTCCCTCCCGGTCGGGGTCAGGGCCTAAGAGAATATAATCAGCTTTTTTGGCAGCAGATCGCAGTTCCTTGATCACATCTCCTTTACCACGTATGGTTATATATTTTGGCTCAAAATTATTTTCTATTTTCACTCCCAGTTGGCTTTTTGGGAGATCTCTAACATGCCCCAAAGATGCTTTCACAAAATATTTTCGTCCCAAAAGTTTACTTATCGCACGGGCTTTAGCGGGAGATTCAACAATAATTAGAACTTTTGCCATTTTTTCACCTTTCCGGTTCCAGATT
>CAZZEY010000067.1:0-7346 GCA_964653445.1 uncultured Syntrophaceticus sp.
ATTAAGAACCGGCCATACTCGGAAATCTATAAAATCAACAACATACCTGATACGTAGCCGATCGATCATATTACCCAGGACACCCCCGGTCAAAATTGACATAGGGATAATTACCTTTGGTATTGTTGGAAAATAAAACAGCAGTACTAAAACAATGAGTATAAAAAGGACCGCCAAAGCCACAAAAAACTCTGTATGATGTGCAAAGATTCCAAAAGCTGCTCCTGGATTCCTAACATAGGTAATATGAAAGATACCCGGTATGATAGCAATTGACTCTCCAGGCTGCATATATTTTGCGATAAATGCTTTAGACAGCTGATCAACTGCCACAGCTATAAATGCAATAGTCAGAAGTATAATTACATTTACTAATTTTTTTTTCACACAGCTTCCTCCCCCATTTATACTTATACTCCTATTTTTCTATTGACCAGTCCCTTATAAGCGCCCTCAAGCCGGAGTGCCATTTTATCAGCTGCCAATTCCTGAGCCCTGTTGAATGCAGCCTCAGACATGGATTTCATAAGAGCGGGATCATTTAGCACTGCCAGAGTTTTTCGCGCAAACTCCTCTTCATCACCCCTACAGAGATAACCTGTTTTACCATCCTCTACCATAGATAGTGACCCAAAGGCTGCTTTGGCAATCACAGGCAGCCCGGCGGCCATGGCTTCCACCAGCACTAGTCCTTGTGTTTCGGTTACAGAGGGGAAAACAAAGATATCCGCAGATTTATAAGCACCTGCGATCTGATCTGGGGGGATTCTCCCAGTAAATACTACTTTATCATTGATGCCTAAATCAACTGCCAGTATACGCAGTGTATCCTCTTCCGGACCACTGCCTACTAATACCAGAACCACATCCTCTTCCTGTCTCACAATCTGAGAAAACGCCCTGATTAAAAAGGCCAGATTTTTTTCTTTGCCAATGCGTCCCACAAAGAGCAATATTTTTTTTGTTTGAGGAATACCATAATTATCTTTAAGAAAATCAGGATCACCTGATTGAAACCTCTCCGGATAAATACCTGTAGGTATAGCTAAAACAGGACTTGTTACTCCTTGTTCTTTGATCCTTTCTCTAATCACATCAGTGGGTGTAATTACCAGGTCACTGTGGTTGCAGAAATTGCGCGTATATTTGATCATTCCCTTTTTCGTGAACTGCCCGACTAAAGGGAGATAATGCATATATTGGTCATACAGGGTATGATAAGTAAAAACCAAAGGAATCTCCAAATAGCGTGCCATCATACCCCCTATTCGCCCCATTGTAAAAGGAGAATGAGTGTGGATCAAATCCAGACCAATGTCTGACACATATTTTTTTGCTGTCCAGGTAAAGGGTAAAGCTATATAAAATTCAGGGTTAAAAGGTGTATGAAAAGAGGGAAAACGATAGATATTTGCCTCTTTTTTGCCTTTCACCTGTGGGTATTCAGGGGCAAAAATATATATATCATGTCCCAATCTGGCCAATTCCCGGGAAAAGGTTTCAATGGAAAGCACTACACCGCTGACATAGGGATGGTAGCTGTCAGAAAATATTCCAATTTTTAAAGGCCGCTCAAACATCACTATTCCTCTGGATGTACCTCATCATCCATCCCGCGGAAATTTTGGTAGTGCATTCCTTCTTCATCTTGATATGTCGATATCCCTTCAACATCCTCTACTGTTCCCCCACCCTCATCTCGATTTTCAATATCAGACGATGTCCCAAAACGCTCCACTTCCTGCCA
Source organism: uncultured Syntrophaceticus sp. (assembly GCA_964653445.1). GTDB lineage: Bacteria > Bacillota > DSM-12270 > Thermacetogeniales > Thermacetogeniaceae > DTU068. The sequence goes on from CAZZEY010000067.1 coordinate 1,748, forward strand.
GGAGTCCTCCCCATCAAAAAACACATGATCAGATGAATAGAGACGATTCTCGGCAAATCCTCCAAAAGGAGGCATCACAACCCCCTCCTCTACCGGACGCCGGGAGGCAGTCACCTGATCATCCCGTTTTTGACGGCATTCATAACAGAAGGTTGTGGAAGGCATAGCCTCCAACCTTTCCTCTGATATTTTATTACCACACCCCTTACATATACCATAATCACCCTGCTTAATCCTGCTTAAAGCATCATCAATTTCTTTTAAACGCCTTTCAGCCAGGTCCTTAAGACCAATATCTTTGCTCCGTTCAAATGTTTCGGTGCCGATATCTGCCGGGTGGTTATCATACATAGACAGTTCTTGGAGTGAATCTTTAAGCCCTCCGATCATTTCAGCTTCCTCTAGTGATGACAAACTGTCCAACATATCCCTTTTCTCGCGTTCCAATAACCAGCGGAAGTAAGATAACTTGTCTCGCTCCACAACAATTCCTCCAATTTTGTGGTCACTAAACCTTGCCCTGTAACTGCAGCTGCACTAAATGCACCAGAGTAGCGATAAAATCACTTACAACAGGCAGATTGAGAACAACCAGGCGCTGAAGAATATAGATCACCACTGCTCCCAGCAGCGCAAACCCCACTGCTATTCCCAATCCCCGGGCAAGCCCCGCAATAAAGTTGATGAAAAGAAGCCTCTTAGGGTTGTTTATCAACTCTACATACTCTGCCAGCTTCATGCGTTCCAGGTGCAGCGATAGTTCTTCCACTTTTTGCTTTAAAGCTTCCATGAGAATAGTACTGGGCTCTCTCATCTTATTCCCCTGAATTTAAGTTTTCCCCAAAACCATCTGAACCATGAATATAAAATTAATTGGTCAATGCCTGCAGAGGCGCTGGAATCCTGCCCCCTCGCCTCACAAAAACCGCAGGGCTGCATTGATTGACAGCCATCACCGGTGCCTTTCCTAAAAGTCCACCAAACTCAACATAATCTCCTGTTGTTTTGCCAGGTGCAGGTATAATCCGCACACCTGTTGTTTTTTTGTTAATCATTCCGATAGCTGCTTCATCAGCAATAATCGCTGCGATGGTTTCTGCACTAGTATCTCCAGGAATAGCAATCATATCCAAACCAACAGAACAGATGCAAGTCATGGCTTCCAGTTTTTCAATGGTCAGAACACCTTCAGCGGCAGCCCGGGACATCCCTTCATCCTCACTAACCGGGATAAAAGCACCACTTAGACCACCCACATAGGAAGAGGCCATAGCTCCTCCCTTTTTTACAGCATCATTAAGCATCGCTAAAGCGGCGGTGCTACCCGGAGCACCACACCTTTCCAAACCAATAGCTTCCAGAATATCTGCTACACTGTCTCCCACAGCAGGAGTTGGTGCTAAAGAGAGGTCAACCACACCAAAAGGTATCCCTAATTTATGGGAGGCAGCACGCCCGAACAACTCACCCATGCGGGTGATCTTGAAAGCTGTCTGTTTAATCAGTGTGGCCAGTGTGCCCAGGTCCACATCTGGGCGGTTTTTGACCACATTTAGAATAACACCTGGGCCGCTTACACCTACATTGATTACAGAGTCCGGTTCCCCCACACCATGAAAAGCTCCCGCCATAAAAGGATTATCTTCAGGGGCATTACAGAAAACTACCAGTTTGGCACAGCCTAAACCCTCCCTGTCAGCAGTCCTCTGTGCGGTTTCCTTGATCACCTTACCCATTTTATAAACAGCTTCCATATTGATTCCAGCCTTTGTTGTCCCCACATTGACCGCAGCACATACATGCTCGGTTTCAGAGAGTGCAGCTGGTATGGAGTTGATCAGTGTTTGATCACCTTTGGTGAACCCCTTTTGCACCAGTGCTGCATAACCGCCGATAAAATTTATCCCTATCTCACGAGCAGCATCTTCTAAAACCCGCGCCAAATAGCAGTAATCATCCTCACCGGCGGCTTCTGCAATTAGCGCTATAGGTGTGACTGATACCCGCTTATTGATAATTGGGATCCCGAAATTGCGCTCTAACTCCTCTCCCACATCCACCAGATTGCCTGCTGTACGAACAATTTTTTCATAAATCTTTTTCCCTGCAGCTTTCAGATCAGGATCTGCACAATCCCGCAAACTGATCCCCATGGTAATAGTACGAATATCAAGGTTTTCCAATTCCACCATACGAATTGTTTCCAATACTTCATCTGCTGTATAAGAAAAAGGCACTGTGACCATCCTTTCTATACCCGGTGCATATACCGGAATACATCTTCATGCTGGAGAGTGATCTTCAGTTCCATTTCCTCACCAGAATCATCCAACTTCTGCCGCAGTTCTGAAAAATCAGATCGAGAGCAGGAGAGATCAACAATCATAATCATAGCAAAAAACCCCTGAAGAACAGTTTGGCTGATATCCAATATATTCACATTTGAATCTGCCAGTATTCCTGCGACCTGAGCAATGATCCCTACCCGGTCATGCCCCACTACTGTTACAATACCGCGTTCTACGTCCTGTTCATTTTTTTGTTCTTCCACTTTTGATACCTTCTCCTCTATAAACTGCAGTTCTATACCCTTTTCCTTAATCAATTCACGGGCTGCTCGGGTAATGATAGTGTCTACCGATACATTTAATTCGGAACAGTCCGGCAGTTCAATCACTTTTTGTTTAGTAATTAATTCAGGCATACTCACCACCTACCTTAATATAGAAGTCAGATGTCTGAAGTCAGAAAGAAGTCGGAAGTCAGACAGTTTCACATCTGCTGACCACATCATGACAGCGCTCACATAGTTCAGGGTGATCAGCGTAACCACCCACAGATTCTTTATAGAGCCAGCACCTGGTGCATTTTTTCCCATGGGCAGGCTCTACCATTATCTTTAATGAAAAAGCGCTCTCTGTGCTTAAGGCTGTCTCCGGGGCCGCCTCCCATACTTCATGTACTAGCACACCAGAGACAATAAATACTTTCGGTAATTCCTCTTTAATCTTTTGTAAAAAGTTATAGGTTTCTTCATTCTCTGGATAAAGAGAGATATTGGCCTCTGTTCCAGGACCAATCAACTTCTCCTGACGGGCTGTCTCTAAAGCTCTGGCCACATCATCCCTCAGGTGAAGAACCCGGTCCATCAGTTTTTCCAGGTCAGGATCAAGATAGCCCCGTTCCGCTTTGGGCATAGGTGCAAGATAGATACTTGCATATTTTTCTCTGGCACCAGGCAAATAACCCCAAACCTCCTCCATAGTGAAAGTTAATACGGGCGCCAGCAGCCGCGCCAGCACACTTGCAGTTTCATAGAGAACTGTCTGAATGCTGCGCCGTTCCGGTGCATCTGCTGCAGAACAGTATAAAGTATCTTTGGTAACATCAAGATAAAATGAGCTCATATCAAGCACACAGAAAGTGGTTACATCATGATAAACAATATGAAACTCACTCTCTTCATATGCTCTGTTCACTCTCTGGATCAGCCGGTGCAATCTGAACAGAATCCACCGATCAAGCACAGACAAATCCTCATAGGGCTGCCTATCTTGGTCCGGGTTAAAATCATAAAGGTTTCCCAATAAAAAGCGGAAAGTATTGCGTATCTTGCGGTAAGCGTCTGACATCTGGCCCATGATCTTTTCTGATACAGCCATATCATTCCTGTAATCTGCTGAGGTCACCCAGAGCCTTAATATATCAGCACCATATTTTTTAATAACATCCTGTGGATAGACCACATTACCCAGTGATTTAGACATTTTCCTGCCTTCCTCATCTACCACAAAACCATGGGTAAGAACAGCTTTATAGGGAGCTATTCCCCGGGCAGCAACAGATGTCGAAAGAGAAGAATTAAACCATCCCCTGTGCTGGTCACTCCCCTCAAGGTAAAGGTCTGCTGGCCATCTCAATTCAGGGCGCTGCTCCAGCACTGCCATATGGCTGGAACCGGAATCAAACCAGACATCCATGGTATCGCTTTCTTTGCGGAAGTTCTGTTTACCGCAGGAAGGACACTTGAAACCGGGAGGCAGAAGTTGGTCTGCTGTGCGCGCAAACCAGACATCACTTCCTTCCTCTGTGATCAGCTTCTGCAGCCAGGAAATGGTTTCATCATTAATAATAGTAGCATTACAGTCCTCACAATAGAAAATAGGGATCGGCACACCCCAAACCCTCTGGCGTGAAATACACCAATCACTGCGCTCAGCGATCATGTTGTGGATGCGATCCTTTCCCCAGGAAGGAATCCACCGAACACTATTGATAGCCTCAAGCGCCTCCTTGCGGAAACCATCAATAGATGCAAACCACTGCTCTGTCGCCCTAAACATTAGAGGGTCCTTACATCGCCAGCAGTGAGGGTATTGGTGTAAAATCTTATCTTTCTCATAAAGCAGGCCCAGCTTCTCCAGTTCAGATATCACTCGGTCATTGCTCTCCCAGACCAACATCCCAGCAAAAAGGCCAGCCTCTGGAGTGAACCTTCCCTCCCCATCAACCAGAGATAAAACCGGAATGTCGTACTTCTGACAAACTTCAAAGTCCTCAGTACCATGTGCTGGTGCGGTATGGACCGCTCCTGTACCCTGCTCCAGGGTCACATGCTCTCCCAGAATAACAAGGGAATCCCTCTGATAAAAGGGATGTGAGCAGCGTATCCCCTCCAGTTCAGACCCCTTCCAACGTCCCAGGATACGGGGTTGTGTATCCCCTTTAAGTTCAGCCACCCTAGACAACAGTTCCTCAGCTACAATCATCTTTTTCCCGTCTAGTTGGGCAAGAACATACCGGAAATTGGGGTGCAGAGAGATAGCCAGGTTTCCGGGAATAGTCCAGGGGGTAGTTGTCCAGATAAGTACATAGGTATCTTTATCAACATCAAACAGCCCTCTACTATCCTTTACTGGGAATAGCACATAAATAGAATCGCTTTCATCCTCCTGGTATTCCACCTCTGCTTCAGCCAAAGCTGTCTCACAATCGATACACCAATAAACAGGCTTCAACCCTTTATAAATATAGCCTTTTTTAGCCATTTCACCGAAAATACCGATCTGTACAGCCTCATAGTGGGGATAAAGAGTGAAATAGGGATTATCCCAGTCACCAATCACACCCAACCGCTGAAATTCCTTTTTTTGAATCTCAACATACTTTAGGGCGTATTCCTTACACATTTGACGGAATTTAAGAATATCCATCTTATGTCGATCAATTTTCTTATTTTTGATTACCTGCTGTTCAATGGGAAGCCCATGGGTATCCCAACCAGGGACATAGGGAGCATCATACCCTGCCATTGTTCTGTATTTAACAATGATGTCTTTGAGCACCTTATTCAGTACATGCCCCAGATGAATACTCCCGTTGGCATAAGGGGGACCATCATGCAGGATATACTTGGGTTTGCCCTTGGACTGCTCATTAATCCGCTTGTAAAGCTCCATTTCATCCCACATATTCAACATCTCAGGTTCCCTGTTGGGGAGATTAGCTCTCATGGGAAACTTGGTATGGGGTAAATTCAACGTCTTTTTATACTCCAAATTCAATCACCTCTAATTTAATATAAAAATAATAAAACGCC
>CAZZEY010000068.1:0-7271 GCA_964653445.1 uncultured Syntrophaceticus sp.
GATGGACAAAGCAGGACTGAACAAACTGAAGAGGGAGTTAGGTGCCACACAAATACCTGATAAAAGATTTATCCTGGAAAAATTGGTCCCTCTGCTAATAGATATGCTCCCTGTACCTCGTACAGCCTCATATAGGGATATAGCAATTGCTCTACTGGAGAGGGCAGCTGTCAAAGCTGAAATAAACAGGTTCCAAGTTTATAGGTACAAAACCTTTGAGCAGCAAACTGTTACATCATACTATCCGGCAACACAAACCAGCCTACCCGGGATTTTTAAAGGAAATGAACTGCTCTTACGGGCAAGAAAAGAGCAGTTCCTCGATGAGATTACAGCACTATTGTTTAATGGAATTAAACAGAACTAATTATGGATAATAACCGGTGTTCCCAGGGGTATATGGTCATAGAGCCATTTTGCATCTTCAATCCGTAATCTGATACACCCATGTGAAACAGGTGCTCCAAGTTTTTCAGCCTCCTCGGGAATGATCCTCTGTTTACTGTCCATAGGGATACTGTGAAAAAGATAATTACCTTGAAAAGATACCCACCACCTGGCACCCTGTTGGTATTTTTCACTGAAAAACCATTTCCCTTTGTTTTTAACCGTAAACTGCCCCATTGGAGTGCAGTTGTTCTTACCAGTTGATACCACCCATTCTTTAATAAGTGTGCCATTATGAAATACACGCACCTTTTGTTCACCAACACTAACATCTATCTTATAAACTGATCCACTGACCAGGCGGGAAACAGAACTCTCAACATGTTTTTGCTTAGTTTCCCCTTCTTTATTCTGCAGGACACTGGACTTTGCAGCAGATTTAGGAATGGCTTCCTTACTGGATTTTGTTATATTATGGATAACAAATCCCGAGATGAACACCAATCCTATCACAAGTGATAAAACAATTATTCGTGATCTGCTTTTCCTCTTGCCCCTGATATCTATCATCTTTTCGTTATTGTATATCAACACTATCACTCACTTTTGTTCTAAACACTTCCCCTAATGGCTATAGAATCCATTTCATCATAATATGTCCAATATCTAAAGAATAAATAATCACTTTTTCATTACTTTGGCAAAAAGCCAATTGGCCAAGCACCTAATTGAGCTAAATACAATATATTACTATGAAAAAATATAATTTAGCCGCGGCTAACTTAGTTACAGGAGGTTAAGAAAATGGCAGAATCTAAAGTTCCATTATCCCAACTTCCAAATGGTGCATCCGGAACTGTTACATTTCTAACAGCTCAGGGACAGCTCAGACGCCATTTATTAGACTTGGGATTAGTAGCGGGTTCCCGGGTTGAGGCAATTCGACGCAGTCCAGCAGGGGATCCCACAGCATTTAATATTAAAGGTGCAATCATCGCTCTGCGCAATGAGGATGCAGACCAAATCTATATTACTCCTGACCCTGCCCCTTGGCTACCAGTTTGACTAAACTGATGGAGGAACAAAAATGAAATCGACTACTTATGGACTTAAACCTAAAGAAAACCAACCGGTTATAGCACTGGCAGGAAACCCCAACACAGGAAAAAGCACAGTTTTCAATGCTTTGACCGGCTTGAAACAGCATACCGGCAACTGGCCGGGAAAAACTGTCCTGAGAGCAGAAGGAACTTTTGTTCATAAGAATAAAAAAATCATGCTGGTAGATCTTCCTGGAACCTATTCCCTCCTGGCCACATCTGCTGATGAACAGGTAGCACGGGATTTTATTTGTTTCGGCCAACCACAAGCTGTAGTGGTTGTGACCGATGCCACCTGTTTGGAGCGCAACCTGAATTTGGTGCTGCAGGTGATGGAGATCACACCAAAAGTTGTGGTTTGTGTAAATCTGATGGATGAGGCAGCAAGACGAGGAATCCAAGTAGATGTTGAGGCTCTTTCCCGGGAACTGGGTGTACCCTGTATACCTACTATAGCTCGTGATGGGAAAGGGCTTATGGAACTAAAAGATGCTGTTCTTGATGTGGCAGAAGGAGTTATTGTTACATCTCCCCGACAGGTTACCTATGAGCCATATGTAAAGCAAAATGCCCTCCGCTTGGAAGAGCGAATTCACCGTTATCTACCAGGGTGGATAAACCACCGTTGGGTTGCTCTAAGGCTGCTGGAGGGTGATGTAAGCATTATTGAAGCCTTCTTTAGGCATCTGGATAACAGTACTGAAAAAACTTTAGTGAGGGAGGAAGTTGCGGTATGGGCACGCTAAATTCCTCCCTTTTTTCACTTCTTAATAGCATCAAACAGGAAACAAATGCAAATGAAAAACAGAAGATCAGGGACTCTATAGTGGCCAGCATTTACAACTGTGCAGCAGATATTGCCCAAAAGACCGCTTACCATAAAACCGAGCGGAGATATGAACTTGACCAGAAGATTGACAATATTGTCACATCCCGGGTGTGGGGTATTCCAATAATGCTTGCTCTGCTGGGAATTGCCCTTTGGCTGACCATCACCGGTGCAAATTATCCATCACAACTGCTTTCAACAGGACTTTTTTGGTTTGAGGATCAGCTTGCCAATTTTTTCATGATGGTTGGTGCCCCTGACTGGCTGTACAGTGTACTGGTGCTGGGAATGTACAAAAGTTTGGCCTGGGTTGTGTCGGTAATGCTACCCCCAATGGCTATCTTCTTCCCTTTATTTACTTTATTAGAGGACCTGGGATACCTGCCCAGGGTCGCCTTTAACCTTGACAGATATTTCAAAAAGGCCTGTGCTCACGGGAAACAGGCCTTGACCATGTGTATGGGGTTCGGCTGTAATGCAGCAGGGGTTATATCCTGCAGGATCATCGAATCTCCCCGGGAGAAGTTGGTCGCTGTACTTACCAATACCTTTGTCCCCTGCAATGGACGGTTTCCAACACTGATCACCCTGTCTATGATTTTTATGGGCGGAATAGCTGCCACAGCCTACAGTACTGCAGCAGCAACTGCTGTGGTTGTTCTTCTCGTTTTGGTGGGAGTGGGAGTAACCCTTCTGATGTCCTGGGCGCTTTCCAAAACTGTTCTTAAAGGGGAACCATCTTTTTTTACACTGGAACTGCCGCCTTACCGGAAGCCCCAGGTCGGCCGTATATTGATACGCTCTCTTCTCGACAGAACAATTTTTGTACTTACACGTGCGATAGTTGTTGCCGCCCCAGCAGGTGTCATCACCTGGATACTTGCCAACACATATATCGGTGAGTTCAGCATTTTAGCACATGTGGCCGGTTGGCTGGATCCCTTTGCCGTTCTTCTCGGTTTGGATGGAATCATACTGATGGCTTTTATACTGGGTCTGCCTGCTAATGAAATTGTTCTGCCGATTATGATTATGAGTTATCTATCTGCAGGTGCGATGATAGAATTGGATAGTTTAACCGCTCTCAAAACATTACTAATAGATAACGGTTGGACCTGGCTCACAGCCCTGTCAACCATGCTATTTTCACTGCTTCACTTCCCCTGCGGCACCACCCTGCTGACCATTTATAAGGAAACTAAGAGCTTAAAATGGACTGTTCTCTCAGCATTGATGCCCCTGGGAGTAGGCATAATTGTAACATTCTCTGTAGCACAAATTGCATTTCTGCTGGGCATTGTTTAAACCGACACTGGGACGGTTCCGCCGCGCGGTCTTTGGTTATACTCCAGAGGGGACTGTCCTCTCGTTCGGTGACCATCCTGATGCTCGGCCTAGCTGAATCTGCATCCCTTTTTATGCATAAAACGGTGCACGGCACTTTTGTAACCTTTTGTAACAGATTTGTAACAATCTTTGATAAGGTTGAAACATCTACCTGTTATACTTAACTCATCAAACCCGAAAGCTAATCGGGTTTCTCCCCAAAGCTTAACTGTAAAATTACATGCGCAATGCTTTTTTGTAAACCCGGAGAAACCGGGTTTTTTTCTTTTCTGTAAGATGTGCGAGAATCCTTATCTGCTGCCATCACCTGACCAATTTATTGAAAAAATCCTAATTCCACTGCAGGGTTTCTCCTGCCCAACACCGTTATCCCCCAGCAAGCAGATCTAGCCATTAAAGCTATAGTTTCCGCGGATAACAATCTCAGCGGCAGCATTCCCTGGGATGACTGAGGCTGCCCCTGATGAGGATAATGACAGTCTGCCTGCCAAGATAATTGCCCAGGCAAAACTGGGAACTGGCACACATACGATGGATATCATCATGGAACATGGGGATCTTATAGTAAATCAAATATAATTAATCAATATGCTCCATCTTAAGGTATTATTGTTGTTTATTGCCTTTTAACATATTAGCATGTTATTATATAATCTAAGATACTACGAAATATGTCGAATACGCAGAAATACCCGGGGGATGGAGAAGTTGAGTAAGTTAACGTATGCTATTTTATTTTTATTATTTGGTATCTTTATAATCACTGGTAGTGGATACTTCCAACCTGCAGTTTCAACAAACAATATAGCTGAACAAAACATTCATGATAGTAATAACAATAAAACCAATAATAATTTTAATAATAATGATCCTGTAACACAAGAACCCACCCAAAGAGATAATCAAAATAACAATGATACTGCTAAGCCCAGCAATAATAAAAAACCCGACTATAGAATAGAAGTGGACATAAGTGAACAAAAGGTGCGCGTTTTTGATAATGACACCCTGTTCAGGACATTTACTGTGTCAACAGGGGAGAATGATTCCACACCACTGGGTGACTTCACCATCCAAAACAGAGGTGAATGGTTTTTCAGTGAAAAATACCAGGAAGGTGGCATGTGGTGGGTGTCATTTAAAGACTGGGGTATTTATCTATTTCACAGCGTACCTATGGACCGCCATAAAAATATTATTCAAAAAGAGGCGGACAAGCTGGGCAGCGCTGCATCACACGGATGTGTACGCATGAGAGTAGAAGATGCAAAATGGATCTACGATAACATTCCAGAGGGCACTCCTGTCCATATTGAATAAAGCAGAAGAACTCAAAATACCACGGAAACTGTATCTCCGTGGTATTTTTTGCCAGCGAACTCGATCTACTTTTCTATCACTATTTGGTTTTCTTATTTATTCTTCTTAAGCCAGGGCATCATGGCACGTAATTTCTTCCCGACAACCTCGATCAGATGATCTGCTTCTTTCTTCTGTATGGCATTAAAGACAGGCCTTCCCACCTGATTCTCCAAGAGCCACTCCCTGGCAAAACTGCCGTTTTGGATCTCATCCAGGATGCGCTTCATTTCTGCTCTTGTTTCATCAGTAATGATCCTTTTCCCTCTGGTAATATCCCCATACTCAGCTGTATAGCTGATGGAGTTCCTCATCCAGCTGATACCGCCTTCATACATTAAATCCACAATAAGTTTCAACTCATGCAGGCATTCAAAATAGGCGATCTCAGGCTGATAACCGGCCTCTACCAGGGTATCAAACCCGGATCTGACCAGTTCTGTTACACCACCACAGAGAACAACCTGCTCACCAAAGAGGTCAGTTTCTGTTTCTTCCTCAAATGTGGTCTCAATCACCCCTGCACGGGTAGAGCCGATTCCTTTAGCATAAGCTAAGGCAATATTGAGAGCATTGCCTGTGTAATCCTGGTGTACTGCTACAAGTGAAGGAACGCCAACTCCTTCTACATACATCCGCCGTACTAAATGACCTGGGCTCTTAGGAGCGATCATAAACACATCCACATCCTGGGGTGGCTTGATCTGCCCGAAGTGAATATTGAATCCATGAGAAAACATAAGAGCTTTCCCTGTCTTCATATGAGGAGCAATATCATTGGTGTAAAGAGCAGCCTGTCTTTCGTCTGGAATAAGGATCTGGATAACATCTGCCAGTTCAGCTGCTTCAGCTGCCTTTAAAGGCTCAAAACCATCACCAGCAGCCTTTTCCCAGTTTTCACTGCCCGGCACATCAGCTACAACCACCCGCACTCCACTTTCTTTCAAATTAAGTGCTTGGGCATGTCCCTGACTTCCATAACCGATTATTGCAACTGTTTTTCCGTCCAGGTATTTCAGATCCGCATCCTGGTCGTAAAAAGCTTTCATCACAAGATCTCCCTTCCGAATTTCGATTTCTAATAATGATACCACTTTTTTCACAACGGGTCACCAAAAAGGAACAGCATCAACACTTTTTTATAATACTAATGTTTCCTGGGATTTGATCATCGCCAGCATCATCTTGAACCTCTTAACTGCTTTTAATGCGTGAGGTGAATGTGCAGGCATAATGATCATCTCACCCTGTTTCAGATGATGAGAAACTCCGGAGATCCTAATCTCTGCTTCTCCATCTAAGATGTAAACCAGGGCATCATAAGGTGCCTTATGCTCACTCAAACCCTCCCCTGCATCAAAGGAAAAAAGGGTTACTGTGCCTGCATCTTTGTTGATAATAGTCCTGCTGACAACAGACCCATCCTGGTATTCAACCAGCTCATCATGCTGTAAAACACGTGCCAATAAATCTTTTGTTTCCTTTTCTTGACTCATGACAAACTCCTTTCTTATACCTTATCTCTCTATTATTATTACCCACCACAAACATCTCTTCCAAAACTACTCCAAATCCGGTACACACAACAGCTGTCACCTGCATATTCAATTCACTTTTTCCTCCTGTTACCTGTCATTGCATTGAGTAGAACATCATCAGAACACAATAGCCATTAAAAAAAAGCCCACTCCGCTGTTACCCCGGGGTGGCAGATACACAAGGATTCTGTTTCTAAATATTCCAAACTACTTAAACAACTCATCCCCACTTTTAAACTCAAACCCTGGATGATGGTCAAAACGCACAGCACCAACCACTGCTTTACCCTTTACTGCTCGCTTGACCATTGCTGTGCCCTCCACTCCGAATCCGGCACACAACTCAATAGCTGTTACTCCCTGGCTGACCAGTTCCTTTGCAACTTTTACAGCTGTATTGTAGTCATTCACACCAACTACTGAGAGAGTCAATACAGGTGTATCTATTACTCCCCGATGTTTTTCTGCATCAACTTCAGGAGCCACAAAGATAAAAGCCGCTTTTAAAGCCACCTGCTCCACCTCACTTTCAAAATATCTCTGCAAAAAGACACGATAACTAATAAAGACATCCAACAAGACAGTACTTACATAATTGGTATATTCACCCTCATACACCGAAATCCTGCTTACTGAAACAGATCAATTTGCCTGTCCCTCATCCTCAAATAATTCAGCCAATTTATCTGCGTTACCAGTCATTGCGTTGAG
>CAZZEY010000069.1:0-7218 GCA_964653445.1 uncultured Syntrophaceticus sp.
TTATTCAGTATCCAATCAAGTCGGTACGGTTGCTGATGATAAATTAAACAGCGACATGAAATTAGGTTTGACTTATTTGAATAAAACTTATCCAGGTCCATGGGAGATCAGAGATGAAAAGCTTTATAAAGGTAATACTCTAATCAATGATAATCATGAAGTGGTTGATGCTATAGGAGAGGCAACAGGTGATACAGTTACTATTTTTCAAGGGAATACTCGTGTAGCCACTAATGTTATGAGTGATGGAAAACGGGCAACTGGGACCAAGGTTTCCTCTGAAGTTGAAGAAACCGTATTGAAAAAAGGCAATATCTATACCGGATTAGCAGATGTTGTTGGTCAGAAAAACCGGGTGGTTTATCGACCTATCAAGGACTCTTTGGGAAGAACAGTGGGCATTTTGTATGTAGGAGTGCCTAATCAACCCTATGAGCAGCACGCTCTAGAAGTGGCTTCCAATATGGCTCTGTTTGGGTTGTTGGGATTGGTCTGTGTTGTTATTTTATCCTGGATTTTTACTTCATATATCTGTAAACCTATTAATATACTGGGAGCTGCTACCAAGAAAGCAAGGAATGGTGATTTTACTGTACGAACTAATATTGATACCAAGGATGAACTGGGGGAACTGGGAGAGCAATTTGATGAGATGCTGATTATGCTTGGACAGATGTTGGTAATAGTAACTACTACCGCAAGAGAAGTGTATGATGCCTCACATAAGTTAAGCCAGGGTACAGAGGATTCGGTCAAGGTAACTGAACAGATTGCAGCTGCTATTGAGCAGGTTGCAGCTGGCACTGATAACCAGGCTAAAAGTATTGAACAAACATCTAAGGGAATCACTGAGATGATATCCCGGGTCAAGCAGGTGGATCAGAGTATGGTCAGTGTTACCGAGGCTTCTGACAAGGCTAACAACGCAACAGTTCAGGGTACCCAGGCCATTTCCCATACTGTGAGACAGATGGAGGCTATCAATCGGGCGGTCAGTGTTTCTGCAGAAACTGTAAAAAGTTTGGGGCAAAGGTCCCATGAAATTGGCCAAATTGTTACTGTCATAACACAAATCGCTGAACAGACAAACCTGCTTGCCTTAAATGCAGCTATTGAGGCTGCCAGGGCCGGGGATCAGGGAAGGGGTTTTGCTGTTGTAGCAGAAGAGGTCAGGAAACTTGCAGAACAGTCAGGAGAAGCAGCGGAAAAGATCTCAGGTTTGATCAAAGAGATCCAGGGAGAAACAGAAAAAGCGGTTCACGATATGGAAGAGGGGACCGAAGAGGTACAGCAGGGGATTGTGGCAGTACAGCAGGCAGGACAGTCTTTTGATGCTATTGGAGAATCAATAATATATATGGTTCAACGAACCAATGAAGTTGCAGTTAGTATGCGGGAAATGACTCAATATGCTGACCAAGCAGCTGCCGCCATTGAAAATATTGCCTCTATAGCACAGGAAACTGCGGCCAGTTCAGAGGAGGTTGCAGCTGGAACTGAACAGCAGACTGCTAATATGCAGGAACTAGCGGCATCTGCTGCAGCTTTGAGCGCAATGGCAGAACAGCTTCAGGAATTAACTGATCAATTCGTTTTTGAAGATGAACAAAAAAACTGAGCTGTTTTTGATTAATTTTAAGGGAGGCCATATTTTTGGGCCTCCCTTAAATACTTTCTTAGCTCAGATTTAATCTTCTTCTAATAAATGTTTACATCATGAGCATCATGCTGGCGCAGTATTTCACTGGCTTCATTTAACCTGGGTTCACTCCCCTGAACTGTGAGGAGAATTTTTCCCTGTTTGATATCCTCTTCGATATGTTTACCCTCTGCTTCTGGAACACCCCAGTCAAGCAGACCGCCGGCTAAGCCTCCTGTAACAGCGCCAGATAACAGCCCTGCTATTGGGCCCATAGCTACGAGGGGTCCTATCCCAGGTATAGCCAAAGCGCCTGCTCCTGCAGCAAGGCCAGCAAGGCCGCCCAGGGTGCCTCCTGTTGTTACACCCTCAATAGCTGTATCCCCTTGTTCTCCCCCTCCCATGCGTGTTTCCTCAATTTGTCCTCCTTCATCTTTGGCCACAAGGGAAATATCTTTGTGAAAACCCTTGCTGCGCAGTTCTTGAGCAGCTCGTTCTGCTTGATCCCGATTATCAAAGACTCCTAGAACCACTGATCCCATATCTACGCCTCCATCTAATGTATTATCACTTTTATTGTGCAATATATTTATCGATTTTATACCAGGAAAAAGTATTACACATCAAATACTTGCCAAAGAATCACCTAATCAGATAAGATGTGGTTGGTGATGGTGGTTATTGTTAAAGGGGAGTGAAGAATGGCAAGGGTTATCTTTATTGCGGGTTATTCAAATACCGGTAAGACCACACTAATGAAAAACCTGATCAAAGTGTTTAAAGAAAAAGGCTTTCGCACAGCTGCTGTCAAACACGCACCCCATGGTTATGACCTAGATGTTGAAAAAAGGGATACCTGGCATTTCTGCCAGGCGGGTGCAGATCAGGTTGTTGTTGTGGGGCCGCAGTCGCTGACCATGCATCATTTGTATGGAGCAGAGCCACCCCTGGAAACTGTTTGTGAATTAATTCAGGATGTTGACTTGATCTTTGTGGAAGGCTACAAAAGTGTACCTGGGCCAAAAGTTGAGATTGTGCGAAGTGGTGTCTCACAAAGGCTTGATCTGGGTGATGATCTGATAGCTGTGGTTAGTGATGAGCTGCTGCAGGATAGAGTGCCTTGTTTTTCTACTGATTCTGTAATTCAGTTAGCTGATTTTCTAATAGATTATCTTTCTTTAGGGAAATAAATAAAATCACAACCCTTAAAATGGCTGTGATTTTATGTGACAGCAGCTATTCTAAATCCAAATTAACTTTTTAAGTCATTGATCACGAGCCCGGTTAGCAGTTTCGGATAAAAGTAGGTGGATTTTTGGGGCATCTTATCACCTGCTGAAGCAACTGCCATAATCTGCGAAATTTTAGTGGGGTTAAGCAAGAAAACCAGCTTTGCATCTTGATCTAGGGCATTTAATGCAGTTGTTTCATCTCTGGTATAGCTGACGTTTTCCTGTCTGGCGATTGAATCCGGGCTTAGACCAAGCAATTGCTGAAAAACAAGGGTCTGAAGAACAGCTGCATCCAGGCTGCACCAGGCTGGAGATCTACCAGCTAATTCACTAACCTTTGTTGTGTCTTTTAATTTAAGTAAATATAAATCAGACTCTTTTGTCCCCATAATAAAGGCTATTTTTCCTGCATCCTGCTGTTCCTTTAACACGCTCTCCAGCGGTTGTTTGCCGCTGATTTTATCTACAAAAAAGTATTCCTTCAAATTCTTGAGAAAACACGCAGACTCAAAATCAGGCAGATTATGTACAATTCTGTGTGTGGGGAGAATAACCATTCCCGGATCACAGGCATTGACCAGATACATAAGTATATAACCACAGCCTTTATACTGATCACGGTTTCTGCGGTAAAATTCCAAAGCTGTTTCATATCGGTGGTGGCCATCTGCAATATAGAGTTCTTTTTGGTTTAGGATAGAACCAACCTTTTGCTGTAGTAGGGGATCTGACACGACCCATACCCGGTGCTGCTCTCCGACTTCATCGGTAAGGGAAATTTTTGGTTGTTTAGATTCTTTTATGGTCTCAAACTCTTGATCTAAAGTCAGATCCGGGTCTACGTAAAAAGCGAAAATCGGGCTGAAGTTAGCCGCACAGGCTGACATCAAAGCAAGGCGGTCCGCTTTGGGGTTGACCAGTGTTTCTTCATGAGGAAGTATTCCCCCTTCTGAAAACTCTTCCAACTGCACCCTGGCGAAAAAACCTGTCCGGTGGTAGTTCAGATCACCAATAGAAAACTCCTGTTCATAAAGGTAAAAGGCGGGTTGGCTTTCCTGAATAAGTACTTCTTTTTCCAGCCACATTCTGTAGTCGCGGGCAGCTCGAGTATACCTGTTGTTCTTTTCATTGTCTTCAGGAAATTGGTAACCCAACTCCAACCTGATGGCATTATAAGGGCTTTTCTCATAATATTTTTTTTGGGCAGCATCATCTATAACATCATATGGTGGTGTGACTACTGCTGCCATATCTCTGATTATTTCTGTATTATAACGGATTCCTCTGAATGCTATTACATTAGGCATTTTTCACCCTCCCTAGTTTGCTTCTTATTGTATTATTTTTATTCCAGTTAAACAAGGCTTGAGTTTTCGCATTTGGAGAAGTATTGAAAATACTCCATTTTCATGTTTTAATGAAGTGGACAAAATCAAGTAATTAAAAGATTTCAGGTGAATAGAATATGTATGTGGACTATCATATACACCCTCTTGGCCATCAGGGACAGCCATATATGGAAGAATTATTAATTCCTTATCTTGTCAGAGCCCAGAAACTGGGTATCAAAGAGATCGGTTTTACGGATCACGATGAATATCTGGATTATTTTGATCTGGATGTAATTAACTCTATCAAAAACAGGTTTCCCGATACAGCAATAAAATTTGGTATGGAAATTAGCTACAGACCAGGCAGGGAACAGGAAATAAAAAGTATGGCTGCTTGGTTCCCATTTGACTATTTGATCGGGTCTGTTCATGACCTAAATGGCTGGATGTTTGATCACCCAGCATACCGCCAGAGGTATAGTGAATGGGATATAGACCAATTGTATCAGCTTTATTATAGTGTAATGAAGAAATTGGCCTGCAGTGGACTTTTTGATGTTATCGGTCATTTGGATGTGATCAAGGTTTTTGGTTATCGACCAACCAAAAATCAGGCACCATATATCGAGCCTGTGCTGCGGGCAATCAGCAGAGCAGGTCTGGTGGTAGAAGTGAACACCGCTGGTTTGCGCAAACCCTGTGCTGAAATTTATCCCTCTCGTGACCTACTGCTGAGATGTTATGAACAGAATATTCCGGTTACCCTTGGCTCAGATGCCCATATAGAGAGTGATGTAGGAAGGGATTTGGATTTAGCCATAGAAATTTTATATCGGACAGGATACCGTCGGGTAACGGTTTTTTCACAGCGTAAAAGGTCTTTTGTTTGGCTTTAATTATAAGGTGGTGGGTATATGTCCGTACTGCTGCTTGTGGGCAGCCTTGGTTTAATACTTCTGGCAGCACAGATCTTTACCAATGGTATCGAGTGGATTGGTGTGAGATTGAACCTGACAGAAGGCGCGGTGGGGAGTATTTTTGCTGCTGTTGGTACGGCAATGCCCGAGTCTTTGATCCCGTTGATTGCATTTGTCACTGGGAGGGGATTGGAACAGCATCAGATAGGAATTGGAGCTATTATTGGGGCACCTTTTATGCTGAGTACTCTGGGGTTTTTCATCAGCGGTTTGGTAGTGGTACTCGAAGCCCGCAGGCGGTTTGATTTTCCTCATCTAAGAGTGGATGACCGAATTATTAGAAGAGACTTTTTTTTCTTTTTCATTGGGTATAGTATAGGTTTAGCAGCGGCTTTTATTGACTATCATCTGATCCAGTACCTGATCGCAGCATTTTTGATATTTTGGTATGTTCTTTATGTTTGGTTTACACTGCACAGCGGGAAAGAGATTGGACACAGCACAGAACTGAACACTCTTTATTTCAGCAGAACCAAACAAAATCCCCGTTTGCGGTTGATTATTTTTCAGGTAATTATAGGACTGGTTTTGTTGGTAGCAGGGGCAAATCTTTTTATTAAGAATGTAGAAATAATTGCAGATCTGCTCGGTATTCCTTCCTTTTTCTTATCCTTGATTATAGCTCCTGTCGCCACAGAACTTCCAGAGAAGTTCAACAGTGTGATCTGGTTGCTTCAGGGAAAGGATACATTAGCTCTGGGTAATATCACAGGGGCTATGGTTTTTCAAAGTGTTCTACTGCCCAGTATCGGTATTATCTTTACAGATTGGCATTTTGTATCTGGTTCTCTGCTCCCTGTGGTCATAACCTTTCTTTCAGTAGGATTTGTTTATCTGTCACTTAGGTTGAGAAGGAAACTAAATGCCTTTGTATTGATGGCAGGTGGTTTGTTTTATGCTGTATTTATATGGGTAATGTTTCATTAATTGAGAGAGGAGTGGGGGAATGCACCTGGTCTTTATTTTCGGTTCGGCATTTTTATAGCTATGTCCGGTGCTTTGATGCCTGGGCCAATGTTGGCGGTTACAATTAAGGAAAGCCTGGAACAGGGATGGTACGCTGGGTTATTGATTGCCACAGGGCATGCCTTAGCTGAAATTATTTTATTATTCCTCTTTGCACTCGGATTAGGAACAGTTATACAAACTCGGTGGGTGACAGTTGTTGTAGGTATTATTGGTGGTTTGGTGTTGGTGATTATGGGATTGGACATGGCGAACAAAGCATTACGGGAAAGGGTTGTTTTGTCCTTTTCCGGCCAGGGGGACAAGCCTGACGCACAGATAACTCGGAAATCCATTGGACGGGCTTTAGGCGCGGGTGTTATCGTCAGTGTGGCCAATCCATACTGGATCATCTGGTGGCTGACCATTGGTATTCTGTATGTTACTCAGGCCCTACAGCATGGGTGGCCGGGACTTGGTTGTTTTTATACAGGACATGTAATGGCAGATTATGTTTGGTATGTTATGGTAGCTATTATTGTTGCGACAGGGAAAAAGTTTATTACTGCTGCTGTCTATAAGTGGATCTTGGTGGGATGCGGGCTGCTGTTGGTTGTGCTTGGTTTGTATTTTTCTATGCAGGGTGTCATGGCAGTAATTTAATTTTTTAAGGAGGCTGTAAGATGAATCTCTATGATCATGCCCATAATTTGGCATGTGCTCTCAAGGAATCTGGGGAATATAAAGGACTGCTGGAGGCCAAAAAGAAACTGGAGGCCGATCCTAAGAACAAGGAAATGCTGTTGGAGTTTCGCCGGTGCCAGTGGGAAATGGAAAAGGCAAAGGCCTTTCAAAAAGATGTTGATGAAATCACAAAACGCAGGATCGAACAGTTGGGTGAATTGGTCAATGCTAATCCAACGGTCCAAGAATATCTAATGGCGGAGTTCCGGTTTGGCCAGATTATGTCGGATATCCAGAAAATACTGAGTGAGGCTATATCTGAATGGTTCAAGTCAGCAGCGGAGTTTGTTGTTGATGATGAAAAGTAAAAATAATCGGGGATAAATGCTGTTTTTTTAAATTGACCGGGA
>CAZZEY010000070.1:0-7060 GCA_964653445.1 uncultured Syntrophaceticus sp.
TAATTAAGATATCAGGTGTAAAATATGTTGTCGGTCCTATGGAAACCACCATGGAGGGAGAACTCAGCCAACTGTTTAAGATCGTGGAAAAGGCCCAAAAATTATGTTTTGAATCTGGTGCTGCACGTGTTGTTTCTATAGTAAAGATCGACAGTAAAGTCGGTGGAGTGACCATTGATGAAAAGACACAAAAGTATCGGTGATATTGGAGCACCGCTGCTCTTTATATTTCTGCTTCTGATGCTGTGGGAGGTAATTGTCAGGTGGGCAGAGGTGCCTGATTGGCTCCTTCCCGGCCCTATTCAGGTTTTGCAGACATTTGTGGAAACTCTGCCACTGATGCTGCAGCACAGCAGAAGCACTATGCTCGAGTGTCTGGTGGGTTTTGCAGCTGCCATTCTTTTTGCTTTTATCATTGCCCTGGTGATGGATGAGCTGCCTATGGTAAAAAAAGCTCTCTACCCGCTGCTGGTCACCTCCCAGACCGTGCCAATCGTCTCTGTTGCACCGCTGTTTATCATCTGGTTCGGCTATGGGATTCTGCCCAAGATTTTAGTGGTGGTTTTGGTCTGCTTTTTCCCGATAGTGATCAGCCTGTTAGGGGGATTGGCAGCTGTGGATCAGGACTATTTAAAACTGTTCCGGTCCATGGGGGCATCCAAAATGACTATTTTTCGGATGGTAAAACTCCCCCTGGCCCTCCCATCTTTTTTCTCCGGACTGAAAATATCAGCCACCTACAGTGTGATGGGAGCTGTGATCGGGGAGTGGCTTGGAGCTAAGGAGGGGCTGGGTAACTATCTGACCCTTTCCCAGCGCTCCTTTATGGTAGATCGAGTATTTGCCGGTATTCTAGCCATTACCATTTTGAGTCTTGCTCTTTTTGCTGTGGTTGTGATTGTGGAGAGGTTGGTTATCCCATGGCATAGTTTGAATAATCACAAATAGAAAGGTGGTTTGAATATGAATAAGAAAATTAGTATTATAGCTGTCTGTGTTCTTTCCCTATCCCTGCTGTTTTTAGGGGGATGTGGAAAACAGCAGGTGAATAAAGAGCAGTTGAAAGAGGTTACTGTCCTTCTGGATTGGACACCTAATACCAACCATACAGGTGTTTATGCTGCTCAAAAGTTGGGTTATTACGAAGAAGTAGGGCTTAAGGTAGAAATAACTCAACCAGGTGAAGGCAGCACAACTCAGCTGATCGCAGCCGGCCAAGGGGATTTTGGTTTTAGCTATCAGGAGGACATGACCATTGCCCGCACCCAGGGGCTGCCGGTCAAAGCCCTTGCTGCTGTGATTCAGCACAACACCTCAGGTTTTGCCTCACCCGAAGACAAAGGGATCAAAACTCCCAAAGATTTCGAAGGAAAGAAGTACGGAGGTTGGGGATCACCAGCAGAGGAAGCGATGCTGAAGGCATTGATGGCCAAAGCTGGCGCAGATTTTGATCAGGTAGAAATGATCAATATTGGTACCGCGGACTTCTTCACCAGTGTACAGAAGGATGTTGATTTTGAATGGATCTACTGGGGATGGACCGGAATTGAATCAGAATTAAGGGATGTTCCTCTTAATTTTGTCAAGCTGCGGGATTACCATGAGGCCCTGGACTTTTATTCACCAATACTGATTGCCAGTGAAGAAACCATCGAGAATAATTCTGATCTTGTGAAAAAGTTTATGAAAGCAACTGCCAGAGGGTATCAGTACTGTATCCAAAACCCGGAGGAGGCCGGAGAGTTCCTTTGTGAGAGTGTACCTGAACTGAATAAGGAACTAGTAATCAAGAGCCAGCAGTATTTAGCCAAAGAGTATCAGAGCGATGCCCCGCGCTGGGGTGAAATGACCGCAGAAAGATGGCAGAAGTATGCTGACTGGATGTACTCCCAACAGCTGATCGAAAAGCCGCTTGATGCTGAAGCTGCTTTTACCAATGAGTTTTTACTGGAGGAATAGAAATTGCCAGAGGTAGTTGTGCAAGGGATCAGTAAAACTTTAGGTGGGCTCTTGACACTGGGTGAGATTAATATACAGGCACATAATCAGGAGTTTGTCGGTATTTTGGGCCCAAGCGGCTGTGGGAAAAGCACCCTGTTCAATATCATCTCAGGGCTGATCATGCCTGATTCCGGAAGGGTGCTCATCGACAATCAGGACTTTACCGGAGTGACGGGAAGGGTAAGCTATATGCACCAGAAAGACCTGCTGCTGCCCTCCTGCACCATCCTGGACAACACCAGCATCCCTTTGGTTTTGAAAGGAATGCCGAAGAAAAAAGCCCGAGCAATAGCAGAAAAATACTTCGTACAGTTCGGGTTGGAGGGGTTTGAGCATTACTATCCCTCCCAGCTTTCCGGTGGGATGAGGCAGAGGGCCGCCCTGCTCAGAACCTATCTTTTTTCCAGCGACATCATGCTCTTAGATGAGCCTTTTGCCTCACTAGATGCTATAACCAGAAGAAAGATGCATATCTGGTTATTAGGTGTGCTCCGGGAACTGCACCCTACTATTCTGTTTATTACTCATGATGTGGAGGAGGCGCTTTTCCTCTGTGATAGAGTATATGTGCTGTCTGAATGCCCCAGTGAGGTGCGCTTGGAGCTGAAGATCCCTTTCTCCAGGTCTGAAAGCTCCCGCACCATCACTGATCCCCGTTACTGTAAACTGAGGGATGATATACTGGATGCTTTGGCAGTATAAAATTTCAGGGCAGGCCGCTCATGACCTGCCCTGTTTCTTGCACTCATTAAATTAAGGAAGTTCCCGATAATAGAAAACCGCCAAAATACCTGAAGACACACTGACAACCTGTTGACTACTGACAATAACATTGGAGATGCCGTACTGCCACAGACTATCAATTTCGACATTATCCAGAGGATACTGAAATCCTTCCAGGGTTAGCCCAGAGGCCCCATCCCCTAACGCCAGTACAGAAACTGTTTTCCCTATTTCCCCTGAAAGCTTTAAAACATCTTTCACCAGGTAAATGGTTAGTATCGGGGAGTCAAACTGCACAGCTCTGCCCTTCTTTACTAAATTAGCCGCGCTGTAAAGATTGGAAAAGGTATGATCCAGCCGGGAACCAGTGCCTCCCCAGATAGTGATCTCACCAGCACCCAATTGCTCAGCTAATTGTAAAGAAATTTGGGTGTCCGTGGGATCCTTTTGGGAAGGATGAATAGAAAGTTTTACACCCTGCTCTTCCATAAACTTTAGGTCATCCTCACCGATGGAGTCCAGATCCCCAACCAACCAATTGGGGGTAATGCCTAGCTTCCTGGCCCAAACCGCGCCCCCGTCCACACAGATTACCTTATCAAAACCCTTTTTGTGCTCCTGATACCATTCCAAATCACCGTAATCTCCATTGGTCATAATCAATAACTTCATCGCCGGCAGCCCCCTTCATTTGTAAGATATAAAATAATCTCCCGGAAATTATTAAAATGGGTGGCGGCAACCCCGTGTTTCATACAGTGTTCATATAACATATCTTTGGCAAAAACCATATCAGCATGCTCTGCAGGACAGGTATCAGAGCAGCCATCACCAATGTAAATGCATTGATAACCTTCTTTGTTGAGTCTTTTCATCAATGTTGTTTTACACGTTCCACAATCCCCGCAGGTATAGTTTTTATAGTGGCTGATAATCTGAAAACCACTGTCATATCGTAATTGATTTGCATAGTAAGGCAGTTTAATTCCATACTTGCAGAAAATAGTATCAATATGTAGATCATAACCATCACTCAGCACATACACCTGTTCACCTCGCTGTTGACAAAAAGCAAGGAAATCTAAAAAATAATCATCAATTTTAATTGTCTTCAAAAAACTTTTTAGCTCACCAGGACCAACGTTAATCAATTGTAAAGCCCTTTCAGCACACTCCTCTGTGGTCAATTCTTTTCGTTCCCACATATCATTAATGTCTTTCCAGCCGTCTTTAGCAAAAGCGTTCAATACGGCAACACATGTATCAACCTCGGTTATAGTACCATCAAAATCAATAAAAAACATCTTTTTCATTAAAGCTGCCTCCAGTTGTGAAGCTCAAATCTTAAGATAACCTTGATAAACAACAACGACACTCCAGCTGACAAGTTGGAGTGTCGATCTATTATTGCAAAAACAATACCACCATATAAGCCCTACAATGGCATATCTAAAGGCAAAAGGCCGCTGGATCACATCAAATCGGTTGTATCAGGAGATTTAAAACTGCTCCATTTTGTTACACTGTTACATTATCTAACACTGATATTTCTCCACACTCCGGAAAAAGGCATCTACATTCTCATGTTTAGCCTCAAGAGGGACATGGCAGCCTGAACCCAGGATAAAACCGCCATCATTTCCAAACTCCTGCAGCAGTTTGCGGCAGTATTCCCGCACCTGCTCAGGTTTACCTAGTGTGAACAAAGGAGCCCCTACATCCCCGATAATACAGGTGTGGCCGCCGAGGATCCTGTGTGCACGAAAGATATCAGTAGTGCTGTCTAATTCAATTACTACTTTCCCTGCGGGAAACTCCAGAAAATACTCTAAATTCTTTGTCCAGTCGCTATCCAGGTGAAAAACAGGAGTAATACCTGCATCAAGCAGCCCAAAAACAGTTTGCTTCATAAAGGGCCAGACAAACCGCTCAAATAGCGGCACAGAAATAAGCTGGCAGGTGAGTCGTGCTGTCCCGATGAACAGCCTCGGAATACCTGTCTTCTGGACACAAGCAATTCCATCTGCGATCAAAGCTTCTGTAACAACTTCCAACACACGATCCAAAAGAGAGGGCACCTGATACATATCCCTGATAAACTGTTCCAGGGAGCGCATCATGCAAAGTAAGGGTGATGCTAAAACGGTAAACCCGCCATATAAAAAGGTTTGCCCCCGTTGTCGAGCCCTCTTAATCTGACCATTTAATACATCTAACTGCAGGTTGCGGGCTTTTGCGATCTCTTCATCATTTACTTTGTGCACACGCTTGCAGTATTCATCTAAAAAGGCGTGGTACCCTGCTTCTAGTATAAATCCGTAATCATCTCGAGCAGCAGCTTCATATTCATACAGCTGATACTCGCAGTCTTGAGGCAAATCGACACCGGGCATCATCGGTTTCATAAAACCGACCTTTTTTTGGATCGGTCCATGGAAAACAAAATAGACGGAACGCATCACATCCCACCATGGATACTCCAGGTGTAAATGATCAAATGCTAGTTCCGCTTTATCATAATCATACATAAATTCATAATTAGATAAACCTGCCCTTCTCCCTGCGTAACTCTCTATAAGAGGTGCACAGGGAACCCGGTCCGGTTTACCTAACAAAATCGCAGTTTGCAGGCGCTGCTCAGGGGTCAAATAGAAATCACATCCTGCATCTTTGATTGCTGAATATCAAAACCAAAATACTCAAACTTAACCTTTTCCCCTGGTTCGACAATTACAAAGTCTTCATCCCACTGACCATATAGAGCCTTACCAAGCACTTCAAGTGTACCCTCTATTACCTTATGCTCCAGATTAAAGCATTCGGCCAGCTTTTGCACTGCATCCATCATATCAGACATAGTTTCTGCACCAACTATACCAGTATCAATTACATCAAAGCTTTTATATCCCTTTAACATAACCTTGAATACCATATTTGATTTGTCATAGCCGTACTTCATTAAACAGCGGTTGTACTCCACCGCTATACCGCTGTCACTATTCATCCAGCCTTCAGTAAGGTAATAGGCACGCCCCTCCATACTGAGATCCTTTCTGCGCTGATTTCCTCCCAACAGGAGAGAAATACAGTCATCCATTTTAGGAATGATCAAGCGAGCATGCTGAGAAGACAGACCTAACACAGCATTGCCGCAGTAACCAAACAAAAGCAGAATATTATCTTCATCTTCATCACACTTGTCGATCTCTTCCTGCAGCCTGTGCCGCAGTCTTTCAGGATATTTGTGCAGTGATGACGGCATCCATAAAAAGGGGTGTTTGCACTGTAATTTATCTGCCACATACATTATTTCATCTTTTATCGTTTCACAAGCAATAACTGTTGTCATAGTACACCTCCCATTGTCTCCGCACATGAATTTACATCAATATTTAAGATATGCCCGCACAGTTCCAGGCCATAAGCACAATCATCAACCCAATAATCAGCACCCACATATTCTCTAACATCTTCGTTAACCAGACCACCGATCATTATCTGTACATTACTGCGCAAATTGCTTTCGTTTAAAGCATCGGTGGTTTCACGCATAACTTCATATGAGGATGTCAGCAACCCTGAGAGACCGAGAATCTTTGCCCCTGTTTCCTGTACGGCATCAACAAAAGCATATGGAGGCACATCAACACCCAGGTCGATGACTCCAATCCCCCTGGACCTCAATAATCCTGTAATAATGTTTTTACCAATATCGTGAATATCATGTTTGACAGTACCGACTATTACCTGAGGCTTTTGTTGAGATGTGCTTTCTTTAGTGATTGGTATAAGTTTAAGTACCCTCTGAAAAATAAGTGATGCCATAATGAGGTCCGCAATGTAATACTCTTCCCGTTCATAGAGTGCGCCTACCCTTTTCATCCCTAGATGTACATCTTCAATCAGATCCAGCGGGCTGATACCTTTATTCAGCCCCATAGTTACCAACCTAACTACCTTCTCTTCATCCAGAGTTTCTACAGCAGTAACAAGCATCCTCCGGGTATTAGCCAACAGATGACCCCCTTCTTATAAACTGATCTGGGTAACATCTTATAAATTGAGAAGTTTCTGGTCCTTAATATACTGTGCGGATACTGCGTGCAGTTGCACATAGTCAGAACGGCAAAATATCTTGCCCCAACCAATGGGTTCCTGTTCTGCTGATAATAATTTCTGCTCAATCACCAGCAGAGGGCTGCCTGGTATAATCTCCAATTGATCGGCTATCTCCTGATCACAAGCCTCAGCATAGATAGTAACTTCATTTTTAACAGAGAATAATTCACCATGTTTGGCTACCATTTTTGCAAAAGGAATGTACTGGATCTCTTTT
>CAZZEY010000071.1:0-6953 GCA_964653445.1 uncultured Syntrophaceticus sp.
TCAATTTAATATTTTAGAAGAGGAGAGATGAGCTGAGATGAGTTTGAGGAAAGTTGTGTTAGATGAGCGCGCGATCCCACAGGTATGGTACAATCTTCAGGCGGACCTGCCGCCCCTACCAGCCCCACTTCATCCTGTTACCCGTGAACATCTGAAACCAGAGGACCTGGCAGATATTTTTCCACCTGATCTGATCGCTCAGGAGGTATCCAGGGAACGCTATATCGATATTCCCGGTGAGATTATGGATCTTTACCGCTCCTTCAGGCCTACACCCCTTTATCGTGCACTGAGACTGGAGCAGGAATTGCAGACACCCGCACAGATCTATTACAAATATGAGGGTGTCAGCCCATCGGGAAGCCATAAGATGAACACTGCTATCCCACAGGTCTATTACAACAAAAAAGCGGGAATCAAATGTTTAACAACAGAAACAGGTGCCGGACAGTGGGGGAGTGCTCTGGGTATTGCCTGCCGCTTTTTTGGATTGAAATGCAGGGTGTATATGGTGCGGGTCAGTTACAACCAGAAGCCATACCGCCGCTCTTTTATGGAGGCCTATGGCGCTCAAGTAATAGCAAGCCCCAGTCAGGAAACTAGGACCGGAAGAAAAGTGCTGGCAGAACAGCCTGATACACCTGGCACTTTGGGAACTGCAATCAGTGAAGCTGTGGAGGAGGCTGTTCAGGATCCAGATACCAATTATTCACTGGGAAGTGTATTAAACCATGTGCTGCTCCATCAGTCTGTAATCGGGCAGGAAGCCAAACTGCAGATGGAAAAGGTGGGGTGTTATCCAGACCTAGTTATCGGATGTCATGGAGGAGGAAGTAATTTCGGTGGTCTTGCTGCCCCCTTTGCCTATGATAAAATGCAGGGGCAAGATGTGCGTCTGGTGGCTGTTGAGCCTTCATCCTGTCCTACACTGACAAAGGGTGAATACCGCTATGATTACTGTGATAGTGCGGGTTTTACACCTTTGATCAAGATGTACACACTGGGATACCAGTTCACACCTCCGGGGATCCATGCAGGTGGTCTGCGCTACCATGGAGCAGCTCCTTTTATCAGCAGTTTGCTTTACAATGGATTAATTGAACCACAGGCATACCCGCAAACTGACGTTTTTCAAAGTGCTATTGTTTTCGCCCGCAGTGAAGGAATTCTTCCAGCACCCGAATCCGCCCACGCAATCCACGCAGCTGTCCAAGAGGCTCTGTCAGCCAGGGAAGCAGGGGAAAAAAAGGTGATCCTGTTCGGTTTGAGTGGTCACGGTTGTTTTGATTTAACAGCTTATGATGATTACCTGGGCGGCAGGTTGAATGGTGTTTAGATCGTCTGACAGAAGAACTAGTCAATCCTAGATAAACCAGTAACTATATTTAGATTATTGAGCTCGAAATAAATCTGAACAATGACTAAGGGGCACTTTTATAGCTGCCCCTTTTCTATGCACTCCATTTCGTTGACACTCGGAAGTTATGCGTGTTAGAATAACCTAAATGTTAAGGAAGAGGAAGAGTCAGGAAATGAAACTACACGGCACAATGCGGATTAATGACAGAGGACATCTGGAGATCGGTGGTTGTGATGCAGTAGATCTGGTTGCCGCCTGGGGTAGTCCCTTGATGGTGATCGATGAGGTGCTGCTGCGCGAGAACTGCCGCAGGTATAGACAGGCATTTGAACAAGGTGGTACTTCAGTTTATTATGCATCAAAGGCTTTTTTGGCCACAGCATTGGCGAGGATTATTGATGATGAGGGTTTGGGGTTGGATGCTGTTTCTGGAGGAGAACTCACCATAGCTTTAGCTGGGGGTTTTCCACCGGAAAAGATACTGCTGCATGGGAATAACAAATCTCCTGCAGAGATCAAGTTCGCTCTTAATTGTGGTATCGGCAGATTTGTTGTTGATAATCCATATGAAGTAGCGCTCCTGGAAGATATTTGTGCTATAAAGGGATGCCAGCCGTCAGTTCTGCTCAGGTTAGCCCCGGGAATTGATGCCCACAGCCATTCTTATATTACTACAGGGAAAACCGATTCCAAATTCGGGTTTAACATTGCCGGTGGAGATGCTCTCAAGGCTGTTAGAACAGCTTTAGATTCCTCTCATCTGGATTTAAAGGGAATACACTGCCATATCGGTTCTCAAATCCATGAATTGGATGCGTTTCGCTGTACAGCCCAGGTAATGATGGATTTCCTGCAGGAAGTACGGGAGGATACCGGCTGGACCGCTGAGGAATTGGACCTGGGGGGAGGGCTTGGGGTTTATTACACCCCTGAGGATACACCACCGTCAATTGAGGAATATGCTAAAGTTCTTTTGGATGCTGTTGAAGAGAAGTGTCAGGAACACGACTTCCCCAGGCCGCGGGTTTTTGTGGAGCCGGGAAGATCGATTATCAGCCCCACAGGAACAACCATTTACACACTGGGCAGCAGTAAAGACATTCCCGGTATCAGAAAGTATGTGGCGGTTGATGGGGGGATGACCGACAACCTGCGCCCTGCTCTTTACCAGGCAGGGTATGAGGGGATAATAGCAAATAAGGCCAAGGAACAGCCGGTAGAAGAGGTGGCAGTCACCGGACGGTGCTGCGAATCTGGGGATATGTTGATTTGGGATCTTGCTGTACCCCATATTGAACCTGGAGACCTGTTGGCTGTATCCTGTACAGGTGCATATACATATTCTATGTCAAGCAATTATAATGCACTGCCCCGCCCAGCTGTTGTTCTGGTTGCAGATGGCAGGGCAGATGTCATCGTGAATAGGGAAAATTGGGGGGACCTGGTCAGGCTCCACCGCATCCCTGATCACCTTCTATAGTGTAAATTAACTGGAGGATGATTTATGTTTGATTTGAGTCTGACCCGTTTATTGCTCTGGCTGCCTGCAGTGCTGATAGCTTTGACCTTTCACGAATACGCTCATGCCAGGGCTGCCGAGAGTTTGGGTGACTCCACAGCACGCTATATGGGTAGAATGAGCCTTAATCCGTTGGTTCATCTGGATCCGCTTGGTTTTATTCTGCTCCTGGTAGTGGGTTTTGGCTGGGCAAAACCGGTTCCGGTCAATCCTTTAAACTTCAAAGGTGACCGTCAGCGGGGGATGATGCTTGTTGCGGCAGCTGGCCCCCTGATGAACATTTTTATTGCCTTTACAGCAGCATTGATCCTAAACCTGGCCTTGACCAAATCTGAAATGTATTCTAATGCACCATTGGTTCAGATCATGCTGTCTATTGTTTATATCAATGTATATTTGGCTATTTTTAATCTGATTCCAGTACCTCCTCTTGATGGCTCCAAGGTACTGGCAGGGCTTTTGCGATCAGATAAAATCATCTATCAATTGGAAAGGTATGGTTCCATTATTCTGTTGGTTCTCATTCTGACCAATGTGGTAGGGATGGTGCTGCTGCCGCTGGCCAATGTAGTGATTAATTTCCTGTTTGATATTACTCAACTGATAACTGCACCTTTTGTGGGTTTTTAACGGTATATCAATGGAAGAAGGGATGGAAATGAAAAGGGATACTATTTTGAGCGGAATGCGTCCCACTGGAAAACTGCACCTAGGGCATTTAAGTGTACTGGAAAACTGGCGTCGGTTTCAAGAAATATACAATTGCTATTTTATGGTGGCCAACTGGCATGCTCTGACAACTGCCTTTGATGCTCCCGATTTAACTGTAGATGCTGCCAGGGAGATGGTTTTGGACTGGATGATGGTGGGAATCGATCCTGAGCAGAGCACGATCTTTGTCCAATCTGAAGTGAAGGAACATGCTGAACTCCACCTGCTCCTTTCCTTAATCACACCCACATCCTGGCTGGAGCGCTGTCCTACATATAAGGATCAGGTGCAGCAGTTCAGGGAACAGGGTAAAGATATCACTACATATGGTTTTTTGGGATATCCTTTGCTGATGGCTGTAGATATCATCATTTATAAAGCGAACCTGGTTCCTGTAGGTGAGGATCAGCTGCCCCATCTGGAGTTCTGCAGAGAGGTGGTGCGCCGCTTCAATCATCTCTATTCAAGAGATGTTTTTCCTGAGCCGCAGGCTCACCTGTCAGAGGTGGCCATGATCACAGGGCTTGATGGCAGGAAGATGAGTAAGAGCTATGGAAATGAGATACCCCTTTATTCCAATCCGAAAGAGATTCAGTCCAAGGTCAGGATGATGGTAACAGATCCGGATCGCATTCATTCCTATGACCCTGGACATCCTGATATCTGTACTGTTTCGTCCTTTCATAAGTTATTTAATAAACCTGCTTTCATGGAAATGGAAGAGGATTGCAAAAAGGGAAAAATAGGATGTGTACAGTGTAAAAAAGGATTGGTCAAAGCATTGATAGATTATTTGTCTCCTTATTGGGAGCGGCGGCATGAATTAGAACAGGACCCTGACTATGTCTGGGATGTTGTGCATGAGGGTAATAAATCTGCCCGCTTGAGGGCAAGGCAGACAATGGAAGAAGTACGGGCGGCGATGGGATTTGAAATACCAGGTACAGCTGGAGATTTATAAGGGACCACTTGATCTCCTTTTAAAGCGTGTCACCAGGGAAGAACTGCCTGTGGAGCAGATTTCCGTCTGTACAGTTATTGATCAGTTTGTAGAATATTTGTCGGAAATCGCTGTTTATGATATAGAAGAGGGCAGCCGTTTTATGTACCTGGCGGCTGCTCTTCTCGCGGTAAAAGCAAGACTATTACTGCCATGCCATGAGGGAGAAGAAAAAGAGGATGATGCTCCGGATGATCAGTATGGAGAAGGGCTCATAGAGTCAGACTTTAATGAATACCTGGCTTTCAGGGAAGCAGCAGCATCCCTGAATGAGCGTGCTATAAAATGGAGAATGACCCACAGGCGGCCTATTATGAGGCAAAAAGTCCCTGGTGATACCAGGGGTGATCTGGATTGTCTTGTCAAAGCTTTTCAAGGTGTACTTGAACGCATATCAACTCTTCCTGAACCCTATGTGGTTGAAGGGCTCTCCTTTAACATTGATGATGTGATGGATGATCTCCTTACCAGAATACAATCATGCCCTGAAGGCCTCTCTTTTAATGATATTTTTAACACAATCGCAGAAAGGGAAGAGGTGATTATTACCTTTTTAGCGATATTAGAACTAATTTATCAAGGAAAGGTGAATGTCAGGCAGCTTGATGCAGATGAAATGCTGCTCGTTTCTAGTTAGGGAGGGGATGAAAAGATTGACTGTTATCTTCCCTGAGGAGGCTATGGGTATTCTAGAAGCTTTAATATTTGTTTCATCTAAACCGGTTACAGCTGCTGTTTTGAGCCGGATCACAGGTTATTCTACCGAAGATGTGGAACTGCTGCTGGATAAATTGGCAAAACTCTATGAACAACCAGGGCATGGACTGAAATTGACTCGGGTTGCAGGTGGCTATCAGTTGGTTACCCGTCCCGAATACTCACACTATGCCGAAAAAATGTTGAACGAAAAGGCCAAAGAACCCCCACTTTCCCAGGCAGCACTGGAAACACTGAGCATCATCGCCTATTACCAACCTGTTACCAGGGCGAAAATAGAGTCTGTAAGAGGGATTCGTGTTGATCATATTCTGGTGAATCTGATGGAAAGAGGATTGATCAAAGAAGTAGGGCGGGGAACAGGGCCAGGTAGACCTGTGCTTTACGGTTCCACACGGAAGTTTCTGGAATACTTTGGTCTTAATGATTTGAGCGAGCTGCCTCCTCTGTCTGAAATGGGAAACAACGGGAATAATATAAAAAAATAGTATATTATTTACCGAGAAGCGTAAAACTTAATAACAACCGAACAGGCAGGCAGTTGAGAGGTGTTTGTAGTTGCACCAGGTGGATCTGGTTTTAGTTATTGGATTGATTATAGTAGTTTTGGGAACCTTGCTGATAGTATTGCCTGTGGATGTCCGTTTTTTTTATCAGGGATTGCAAAGCGGCCACTCTCTTTTGTTGAGATTAGAATTTTTAGAAGGACGAGCGGGGTTAGGAACTAAATTATTATTCGGGAAAAGCAGTGATGAAAAACACAGGCAGAAATTATTGGAAAAAATAAAATTTAGCATATCCCTTCCTGAATTATTAAAAGAACAACTGCGTTTTCCGAGATCATCTATTGATCTTTTGACTGCCAATTCTCGTTATCGAAAACTGCTGTGTTATCTGAGGGGATTTACTGAGAGAAGTTACTGCAGACAGTTTCATTGGAAAACAGAACTGGGGTTTGAGGATTACGCTCTGACCGGTGTGGCTGTTGGTTTGATGTGGTCCGGGAAAGGAGCAGTTTTAGGATATTTGTCCCGTCACATGAAGATTGATCCCGAAAATGTGCATATCAGCGTTATTCCGCATTTTGGTAAGAGGTGTATGGAAGGAAGCATTCACTGCATATTTAAAACACGTTTGGGTCATATTATAATTACATTTAGTTGTTTTATGTTATGGCTGTTGCAAATATTCTGGGACAACAAAAAGAGGTGACAGGACTTGGCGGACCATCCCATTGAAACCCTTATGAAAACAGCTATGGAAAGCATTAAGGACATGATCGATGTTAACACTATTGTTGGTGATCCTGTCGAAACACCGGATGGTAGTGTGATTATGCCTGTTTCTCGTGTTTCTTGCGGCTTTGCTGCCGGTGGTGCAGATTACCAGCCTGATGGTGAAAATCAGCGTAGTCAGGGGGAGCTGCCCTTTGGTGGAGGAAGTGGTGGAGGGGTATCTGTGCGCCCTGTAGGTTTTCTCGTTGTAGGACAAAACCAGGTTAGACTGCTGCCTGTTGATGGAAATGCTATAGCTGATCGCCTGATCGATTTGGCTCCTCAAATAATGGATAAGATTCAACTAATGATGCAGCAGCAGGAGGAGGAACAACCACCCCCTCAGAATCCAGTAATATAGTAAAAACCTAA
>CAZZEY010000072.1:0-6943 GCA_964653445.1 uncultured Syntrophaceticus sp.
AGAAAAAATGCCACAAATTAAAAAGAGATAAAGCCCACCTAACTTTGCAAGAAGAAACACAAGCACCAGGGTTATTCCTGTTGTGACACCAAAAATGGGGATGCTGCCGTAAATATTAAACAGACTGCCCAACCCCTGCTGACGAGCATAAGGGTAAAAAACTTGTGCCCATACCATTGCCTGCCTCCCCATAATTGAGGCTGCTATTAAAAAAATGAGCAGACCTTGATTCAACTGGACGTAAATACTGTATTTAAGCAGCAGGATCACAACTGCACACAGGACACCAAAAGCACCTGGGTGGGTGTCTTTCATAATCTCCAGTCTATGCTCTCTGCTTCTGCCACCGTAAATTCCATCAACAGTGTCTATCAATCCATCCAGGTGTAGTCCACCTGTCAGCAGAACATAAATGAAAAGAAGCAGTGCAGCAGCTATCGTCTGGGGAAACAGTTTTGCTAAAATATAATAGCTACCCGCTAATATACCTCCAATAATCAGCCCGACAACAGGAAAAAAATAAATGCTCTTTTTAAAGGTCTCCGGTTGATCAATGCCTTTTACAAACACAGGAATTCGTGTGAGGAAGGCCAATGCACATAAAAAATATTTCATAAAAAACCCCTCTTATTTTACAATACTATCTTGGATCCACTCTTAGTGCTTTAATATCTAAAGCCATACCGGAAACCATAAAATATGCGTTATCTGCCTCTTGTGTCATAATCTGGTTTGCCCAACCTGTTAGATCTCTAAACAGCCGGCCATCCGGATAATCTGGAACCACCCCTAATCCTACCTCATTGGAAACAATAAGCACATCGGCACTGCATTCCTTAGCTGTTTTTGCCAATCGGTTGATCTCAGATAATACCTGTTTTAAACGCGTATCATCATCTTGTTCAGTTGCTTGTTTATAAAAAAGGTTTGTTAAGAGCAGTGTTAAACAATCAATGAGTATTACCCCACCCTCTTTTCCTATTGTTTCCAGGACATCTGTGACCCTATATGGTTCTTCAATGGTGTTCCACGATGCAGGTCTTCTCCTTTTGTGTTCTCTGATTCTGGCAGCCATTTCTTCATCAAGTGCTTCTGCTGTTGCAATATAAGTAACCTCTTCTCCCAGGCTGGAAGCGAGTTTTTCAGCAAAACTGCTTTTACCACTCCTGGCTCCTCCAAAAATAAAATAAAATTTGCCGCGTTTCATTAAACTACCTCATTTCTTTGAACAGTTTTTTGCGCAATATAGACTAGGCGTGGCGCGTTTTCATGTGGCGGTGAAAAAGTAAAAGCTTGATATGTTCCCATCACAGTAAAGCCCTGCCTGATCAAAAGCATCCATACATCAGAAGTATCATAGATTTTTTCCCGATGAGTCTCACAAAAACGATGTTCCTCTTCTCCTTTAATTATACCGGAAACACTAACCTCCCATAATTTTTCTTTTTCCATAAACCTGGTTGACCAGGTCAAAGCATATCCCTCTTCATCAGTGCTGTAGTTGTTAACGTTTTCTGGCAGCAGTTGGGGTAGATAATTTAAATCAAAGACAAAAAAACCACCTTCAGAAAGATTGTGATAGACAGCTTGAAAGGCAGAGGCCAAATCATTTTCATCAAGAATATAATTAAAACCATCCTGGAAGCACACAGCAAGATCTACCTGCTGAGGCAGCAGCATTGAACACAGATCCTGTTTGAGGAAGGTAATATGCTGCCCTTTACTTTGCGCCTTTTGCTGAGCAATTTCAAGCATTTCTGGGGAAAGATCAACACCAAATGTGCGGTAGCCTCGCTCAGACCAGGGAATGGTGGAATTACCTGTTCCACAAGCCAAATCCACTACACTCTCAATATTTCCCTGAAAAGTATCTACCAACGCTTCAACATAACTGACCCAGACTTCATAATCTATCCCCTGCATAAGCTGATCATAAAAAAGAGCCAGTTTCTCGTAACTGGTTTCCACCGTTCAATCCCACCGTTCTTTCAATCCCAACGTTCTAATGAAGAAACTGCTTTCTAACGATTTTCTCTAAATGAGACAGGGTGTAGCATTCATACATCTGACAATAACGCTTGAATTTCATAACAAAAGGAAGATCCTGCCACTCCTCCTGAGGAAGGGTATTAAGCCAAATAATATCCTTGACCACCCTACTGAGCTTATTTAATTCCTCCTCTGCTCTTTCGACTTCCAGAGTTTTAGTATCACTGAGAATGATTGCAACTGTATTTGTAGTCAGCATCAGGGGGTACTGCTCCCGCAGAGTAGAAAGTGCAGCTCCAATGTTGGTACCCTTTCCCCAGATGCGGCTTTTTCCAATCAAATCGACCATTGTATCTTCAAAAGGCTTCCTGGCTGAAAAAAATGGACTGACATATTCCAGTTCTTCGGCAAAAATAAAGCTTTCAATTTTTCTGATCACTGCACTTAAACCATAGATAAACTGAATAACAAAAGATGCATAGCGGGACATGGACCCCGAAACATCACAGATTAACAAAATTCCTGGTTTCTGAATCCTCTTTTGTCTGTACCGCAGTTTAAAAATTACACCACCATAGCGGACATTAGCTTTAATACTCCGCCTGAGGTCAAGTTTAACAGCCTTTTTGCTTATCCGGTAACGCCTGGATATTTTTGTAGCCAGCCGACGGGACAGTTTTTTCAGCAAATTAGTGACTTTTGGTAGATCCTTCTTGCCGATCCTTTTCATATCCTCGTAGAGGATACTGCTGTCTTCACCCAATTCATCAATAATAGATGCAAGCACAGGGTCATCGGTCTGATTGTCTGTAAGGGTAAGATGATAATCATCAGTTTCGCCTAATCTCTGTTTCCAATAGCGTAGAGAACCACGTACCTGGCTCTCCAGTGTGGGTTTGAATCTGCTGTAGCGATCATCAGGCAGATTGCTGGCAGAAAGATATTCTTTTATTTTTCTTTTTTCTTCTTCGGGCAGCTGGGAATAAAAGAGTTTCTCCTGTTCACTGAGGTCCAGTGTCTCCCCTTTGTATGCGAGATCTGCCTCTGCTTCATCCAGCAGACGAATGGTTTCTGCCTGTTTCTCCTCCCAGACTTGTTTTTGATGTTTTTTGATTTCAGGTGGCGCAAAAAATGTCTCAAATGCCTGATCAAAAACCTCTCGTTCATCAGGGTTTTTGATCAGTGTAGCAGCCAGCGCCATTTTTACATGATCTCGGTTCATGATATTAATAAAGGTTAAAGCCCTTATCGCTGTCAGGGTTTCCAGTATACTGACATTGATACCCAAATGTCTTAGAATATGCACAAACCGAGCAAAATTATTTTCCAAATAACTCTGCAATGTTTTTTCCTCTTCTCTACCTTCTGCTGATATTTTCGATTAAACCATCTGAACCTAATTCTTTGGAAAAAAGATCTATATCTTCTTTATCTTTTAGCAGCAGATTAATTGTTCGCCTTATATGCTCCGCTTCGAGTTTTTCTGCACCAAATATAACTAAGGCATTGGCCAGATCCAGTGTTTCAGAAATAGATGGTTTCTTTTTGAAATCCAGTTGATGTCTTAAATAATGAACAGCCAGTGCAACTTCTTCTGCCAGACGGTTGCTTAACTGTGGAACCTTAACCTTGATAATCTTCATTTCCTTTTCTACAGAGGGAAAATCTATATATAGGTATACACACCTTCGTTTCAATCCATCTGAAAGCTCACGTTCCCCATTATTTGTCAAAACAACCATTGGTATATCTTTGGCTTTAATTGTTCCAAATTCAGGTATAGACACCTGAAAATCGGAAAGTATCTCTAATAAAAATGCTTCAAACTCCTCATCTGTTTTATCAATTTCATCGATTAATAGTACACTCTTTGTTGAGGCTTGAATTGCCTTCAACAAAGGTCTCTGCAATAAATAACTGTGAGAAAAAAGGTTTTGTTCTTCCAGTTCACCACTGGTCTCCTTTATTAACTGAATTTTAATCAGCTGTTTCTGATAGTTCCACTCATATAGAGCCTTGTTTTCATCAAGCCCCTCATAACACTGCAAACGTATCAATTCTGTTTTAAACACCGAGGCAAGCACTTTTGCAATCTCGGTTTTTCCCACCCCTGGAGCCCCTGTGATTAATATCGGCTTTTCCAAACGAAGTGCCAGATATACAGGAACAATTATATCATCTTCCGCGATATACCCGGCCTTTTCGAAATCCTTACGCAGATTTTCTATAGTTACACTCTTCATTTTTAAATGTTCCATTATCATTTCCTTCCATTTTGTATTATTAATAGCGATTGGCCCCAACATAGCGTTTCTTATACCACTCTTGGTCCAAAGAAGTAAATATAACTCCTTGTTTGATATTTGCATGTATAAAATTATTATTCCCTGCGTAAATACCCACATGTACAACTGAACCGTTTTCCGCAAAGAATACTAAATCCCCCACTGATGGGGTATCAACTCTACTTCCTGCTTTTGCCTGGTCAGCTGCTACACGGGGAATTTTAATTCCATGCAGCCCATACACATATTTTACAAAACCTGAACAATCAAAACCACTGGGACTGCTGCCTCCATATTTATAAGGAACACCCAGAAACTGCTCAGCTGTTTCCAGAACACTTGATTTTGGTTGAGGTTTAGTGCTTGGTTTTTCCTTTCTCTCTGGACTGGGAGCCTTATCCTTTTCTGGTTGAGGTGCAGGTTCGGAAGGTGAATTATCCTGCTGCCTGGATGGACTACCGCTCCCGGCGATCTTCAGTGTCATTCCTGGGTGAATTTGATCACCTGTCAAACCATTAATCTCTTTGAGGGTTTCAACCGATATCCGGTATTTTAGAGCAATGGACCACAAGCTTTCCCCAGATCGAACCACATGAGAATCAGTACCAGATTGGCCTCTTGATGATGATGTGCTCCGGTTTTCTGGAGGTGATACATTAACCGTCCCCGGTACCGGAATTAACAATTCCTGACCTGGTACTAAAGTTTCACTGCTGAGATTGTTTGTCTGTATGATCGCTTCAATAGATACATCAAATTTGGTAGCAATTAACCATAAATTATCACCATATTCAACGGTGTATTTTTGTTCAGAATCTGCATTTTGCTCTGATGGTATTATGTCTTGCTGCTCAGAACTGTTTTCATCTGTAATTTGGTGTTCTTCATCCTTTTCCTCTGCGTCTTGTTTATCAGCTACCTGGCCGCTTTTATCTTTTGTCAGAGCATTATATGCACTGGAAGCAGCAGGCAGGACAATACAGGCAATAGCTATCACCGTAATCAACAGCCAAAAGGTCTTCCGGTTCATCTCTGCCCTCCCATAAACTCAATAATAACTATGTTTTCGTCATCAAATACGGAATTCCTTCCCAAAGTTGCATTAGGCTAATATGCCGTACATATTTTTCAAATTATCAACCGACTCTTTTTCAACCCCTACTTCCCCCAGCATTGGATAACCTGTACCAGGACCATGGTGATCAGTACCTCCTGTCATAACTAAAGAGTATTTATGGCAATACCAAATATATTTTTCTGTCGCTTCTTGGTCATGTAATGGATAATAAACTTCAATACCCAACAGCCCTTTTTTTACCAAAGCTGGTATGAGATTATCCCGCTTCATCAAACCGGGATGGGCAAGTACCGGTACTCCCCCGGCTTTCTCAATTACACTTATTGCAGAAAAGGGATCTATTTTGGTCCTGGGGACATACCCTGGTTTTCCGCGTTCTAAATAATCGTCAAAGGCCTGTTCGATATTTTTTACATAACCGCACTCTATCATAGCTCTGGCAATATGTGGTCTGCCTACTGTAGCATCTCCGGCAATTTGTTTGACGAGGTCGTATTCAATGGTTAACCCCAATTCAGACAACTTTTTTATCATTTTTATTGCTCTCAAATCTCTCTCATGCCGCATCTCATTGAGAACCTTCTGCAGCTGCTGTGATTGATAATCTATAAAATAACCAAGTATATGTACTTCTGTGTTATCCCAATCGGTGTTGATTTCGATGCCTGGGATGACTTCCAAATTCGTGTTTCTGGCATTATCCAACGCTTCTTGTATTCCATCTGTGGTATCATGATCAGTTAGACTGATTACAGATAGATTTTTTTTCAGTGCAAGTTTTATGATTTCTCCTGGATCGAGCGTCCCATCAGATGCAGTACTGTGGATATGCAGATCCGCATACATAATCAAACCCCCTTACATAAAATTCTGCAGTATACGCAGGCAGTTTTCACCGCAGATTTTTTGAATAGTGCCTGCCTTATAATTTCTTTGCAACAATCTGGAAATGATTTCAGGGTAAATTGTGACATCCTTTATACCAGAAAGAAGGTTATCTGTTCCATCAAAATCTGAACCAAAAGCCAGGTAATCATCACCCACTAAATCACAAATGTGATCAATATGCTCCATTAGTTTTTCTATCCCAGCACCCGGGGGGCCAACAAACTCTGATACAAAATTAAGTCCTATCACCCCACCTTTAGAAGCAATACCTTTAATCTGTTTATCAGTGAGATTGCGCGGATGTTCCCATACCGCACTGGAATTGGAATGGGAGGCTATTACAGGTGCATCACTTAACTCCAGTACATCCCAAAACCCTTTTTCTGCAATATGCGAAAGATCGATAAGCATTCCCAATCTGTTCATTTCTTTTACAACTTCCCTGCCGAATTGAGTCAGGCCACCACCTGTATTTCTTTCAGCAACCCCATCAGCTATTTCATTACGATTATTCCAAGTGAGGCAGAGACTGCGTATTCCCATCCGATAAAGGATCCTTAGGTTCCGGAGATCACCTTCCAGGACTTCTCCCCCCTCAACCGACAACAGGGCACCTATCTTATCTGATTCCATCACCTGTGCAAGATCACGTTCAGAGGCGATCAATTTCATCTTTTCCATATTATCTTCGTACTGTTCACAG
>CAZZEY010000073.1:0-6921 GCA_964653445.1 uncultured Syntrophaceticus sp.
CGGACCTGCCTGGTTATGGTGAAAGTGATAAACCTGATGTGGAATACTCAATTCCGTTTTATGTAGACTTTTTGGAGAATTTCATGAATACACTGGAACTGGAAAAAGCGAGCTTAGCTGGGCTTTCACTGGGTGGGGGGATTTCCATCGCCTTTGCGCTGCAATATCCTAGCCGAGTTGACAAACTTGTTCTAATTGGTTCATGGGGCTTTTACAGCAAACTTCCCTACCATCTTTTATGTTACTGGTATACGCAGTCATTACTTAATGAATGGTCCTATCAAGTGACCGCAAAACACCGCAAATATGTTAAATGGATGCTGCTTTACAGCTTGTTTGGCGATCCCAATAAACTTTCAGAGGAACTGGTGGATCAGGTTCAACAATGCCTGAAAGCCCCTGATGCAGCAAAAGCATTTGCTTCTTTTCAAAGAAGTGAAATAACGAGAACCGGTGTGCGTACAGATCTGGCAAAAAGATTATCTGAAATCAGACATCCAACACTGATCGTCCATGGGACACTGGATCCAGGAGTGCCGGTTGATTATGCAAAAAAGGCGCACCAGCTGATACAAAATTCTAAACTCTACCTGATGGAAGGCTGCAAACACTGGGCGCAAAAAGAAAGGCCCGAGGAGTTCACCCAAGTAGTGGCCTCGTTTTTGAAGTAGGGGACGGAGGGACGGTTCTGTTGTGCATTTCTCTTGTGCATTTTCCGCGAGGTTCAGCAGGCGGTTGCGCGCAGTGGAACGGTTCTCTCGGGCGGTTTCCGCGCCCGGGGACGGTTCTGGTGATCGGTCAGCGGAGCGATCAGGTAATAATGAAGCTTAAAGCAATAAAGCAAGCCTGGCACCGTCAGAGGAGTTTGTTTAAGAAGGCGGCTAAGTCTTTTCTGCCTTTTTGAGCGGGTTTTGCTGGTTCCATTTCATACTGCTCGATTTCTGGACCATCCTGTGGATTCCAATCAACGAAATCCAGGATGTGCATTTTTTTCCCTTCGGGTGGTATCAGGAAGTCGATCAGTTTGTGGGTCAAATTCTCATGGTGGCTGACAATAAATAATTGGCGCACCGAACGGTCTGAATTCCCATCCCCTGCTCCATAGGCTATCTGCCGCAGCAGAGCCGCTTCCCGCGGCAGTTGGGACATATCAAAAGATGTAGTGGTATCATCAAGGGCTATAATGCCGTGTCCCAGATAGCTGATATCCAGCGAGATATTAAGGCCCAGGAGCATGGCAAGGGCCAGTTGAGACTGCTGGCCTGTGGAAAGTGATGTAAAAGTGCGGCCATCTGCGGTGACAAATTCCCATGTCCCCTGCCTCGTTTTACCTGTTCGTTTATATGAGGTTTTTATATGAACAGGCAGTATCCCCTGCACAAGGCGGAACCTAGGTAGAATACTGTTGATTAAATCAGCAAGTTTATGGGGTTCATTATCAGGCAGCTGCAGAGCGTTTTCCAGAATAGAGGTTCCCTTTCTGGATTCTCTGTTTAATGCATCCTTTAATAATAAAATTCGCTCTTTCGCCTGTTTAAATCTTTCAGATTTTTCCAAGACATTTTTTCGGTGAATATCCCTTTCTTCAATATTGATCCACTCTTTCAGGACGTTTTTCATCCTGTCTATCAGTTTTAGAGGATCTGCCCCATTTACAGAATCAGTATTAGGAGATTTCATAGCCTGATTACCACGGCAAGTAGGCTGCTCCGCTCTTTTTTGCACATCTTCAATAAATTTTCGCCCTTCAGCTGAACCGTCCGCAATTTTTTGCATTTCCTCTAATATTTTTAAAGTCTCTTTGTATTCGGCCAGTTCTTTCTCCTGGAGAGTAGCCTCCATCACAAGCTTACTGCCCTTGCTTTCTACCTTTTGCAGCCAGAGAGCAAACAGGTCATCTAAATATCTTCCATCCTCTGTATGCAAAGAAGCATAAGCATCTGCAGCCCACTTTACAGCTTCTTCTGGTGGACATAAATCACTCCCAAAGACATGGTTATGGTCAGTTTTTGACCATTTAGGTCCATACCGGCGCAGAGTATTCATTATTTCCCACAGGCCGGGGCCCTCAGGATTTTTAAAATGATTTTCCAGTTCTGTCAGCTGTTCCAGCCGTGTTTTGCTCTTAGCTAAGTTTTCCTCCAAAAACAGGCACTTTTCCTTTAGCTGATCAAGCTTCCCTAGATCTGAAATCCTTTGGGGAGCAGGCAGGCTGGCAAAAAGGTACCCTATCTGTTCTCTTATATCGGACCTCGGGATAAGGTATTTTATTTTCAATTCATCAACAAGGTTTTGCAGATTAATCAGGGAAGAAACCAAAGAAACCGCATCTGCTTCTGCACTGCTTTCCTCCAACAGTACTTCAGCCAATTCCAGTGTAAACCCGGTTAATTTATTTTCCCAATCCTGTCGTAACCCACTATCCTTTTTCAAAATAGCGATCCTGGGGAGAGTTACAGGAATTTTTAAGTCATGAACAACCATAACAAGCTGTTCCCACAGATCACTGAAACTGTCTGCAGCATGTTCCCTTTTTTCATTTAAAACTGCTTCTGACTCAACTCCAGGGAGGGCAAGTGCTTCCTCCTTTTGTTTTATCATCTTTAAGGCTTCTTTAAGTGCAGTTCGGGCATCGACGATTTCCTGGGGTGGGGGTGCTAGAAAGTCTTTGAGTGTTGTGCCTTCAGTGAAACTGTCAAAAGATTGTTCAACTATATCCTGATAAAAGAAGCTTGCTTTTGCTGCAATCTCCCTGGCTGCTTCTGACCTTTGCCAGATCATATCACTGCATACCGGGGGTTTATTTTTTGAAAGGGATATTTTTACTTCTTTTTCACCTTGTGCAGTTAATAATACGGCTTTGATGGTACCTACAGCTGGAGACTGGTTTTCCTGCGGTCCGCTGGGCAGCTGAAACAGCACAGGATCCCTGCGGGGATGTATATAACCTGTAAGAACCAGGCTGAGCGCATCGATCAAACTGGTTTTTCCGAAACCATTGGGGCCCGTGAGGAGTACAACATCTGCATCTGTGTTTAACGGCCTGGCTAATCTTCTTATACCGCGGAAACTGCAGATGTCAATAGACTTTACCCTGATAATATCAGCACCTCTGTCTCCGGTTCCCATCTCGTTCACCCCTACTCACCCCCCTCAGCCAGTACCTCTACCTCTGCCAGAGAATCAGCAGCCCACTTGAGCACCCCATCTTTGATCGGTTTCCCTGTTTCCCATGAATCTATGATGGTTTTGATCAGGTCTTTGTGCTCATCTGTGGACTGAAGCACTTCGTATTCCTTTTTCAGCCATTGGAGATACACCTCAGATGTTAAAGGTATTATTTTGTCGCTGTCCCGCCAGAGGGTGGCCGCGCTGGAGAGCAGGGTAGATATGGTTTTTTCAGCCTCTTTATTGGGAGAGTAGAATAAGGAGAAATCACCCCGGTGCCAGTCCTGGTCAGCTGCCCATTTTTTTACCTTTTTCGCAAGCTCCCCTTTCCCTTCATCAAGGGGAGAAATAACCCCTATCGTTGGCACTACGACCCGCTGCTGTTCTGCATAACCACTGATTAGCCGCAGAA
Organism: uncultured Syntrophaceticus sp.; assembly: GCA_964653445.1. Classification (GTDB taxonomy): domain Bacteria; phylum Bacillota; class DSM-12270; order Thermacetogeniales; family Thermacetogeniaceae; genus DTU068. Next base: position 3,581 of record CAZZEY010000073.1, read on the forward strand.
TCCCGGCAACCGCTTCCTTTACCTGGGATTCATCACATTCATCTGTGGTGTTCATTTGAAAATGAACTGCTAGAGCTGCATCTGTAAGGTAAACATCACCTACCTTGAGAACGGTTGTTTTCCCTTTTAAAAAAGAGGCTGCCAGTTTATCCTTAATTTCCGGATTTAAAAGTATTCGCCAGCTGGCTATTTCAGCATCCATAAAAATCATCCTACCTTTTTTGGGGGCGTTTTTCCCCAACTTTTATATTCTTTTCGCCCGCTTCCTTACCCTGGGACAGGCATCAGCTGTAATCAGTTTTGCCTCCCTCAAAGCAGCAAAAAACTTTTTTCCTGGGGTGTCAATACTTACTGACAGATTAGAACTCCAGTGAAAAATGTCCCTTATCGGCAGTTTATAAATACAAACCCTCTTTTTTCGACGAAGATTGCCGCGGCTTTTTAAATCGGTATGCGCGGTTTTATAGATAACCCCTGGGTGCTCTTCCAGTTTTTCATCGATAATAATAGCGAAACCCACATCTTTGACAGAACCGCAGTTGTTCAGGGCGTTTTCTAAAAGAGCAGTATCGTAAACAATATATACCGGCAGCTCTTGAGCAGTTTTCAGCAAGAATAAGCCATTCTCCAGCTCTACCATGCCATTAATTTCATCCCAATCACCTTTATCACCTGCAGCAAAAAACAGGATCAAAAGCATTAAAGGCAGCAGCAGCGGCTTTTCAACCAAAGGGAGGTATAAACCCGGAAGACAGCTGGTTCTTCCATATCTGATGCAGTTCAACCATCTTGTTAATGTGTTTACACCGTCACTGTCCAGTTCCAGCATCTTAGGGAAACGGCCTGTGGGTTTGTCATCAGGAACAAGCCAGCTGATAAATTCAAAAAGAAGTGCATCTTTGGTGTAAATACGGGAGGAAAGATAGGCATAAAAGGTGGAATCAGGTTTGCAGTGTTCTTTGAACAGCTGCCAAAAAGCCGCCTGGTAAACTTTTTCCCAAAACAGATCAGCGGGCAGTTTTTGTCTATCTTTATCGATAGCTTTATTGTCACGTATGCTGGCTTGAGGATCAAAAAATTCAATGTCAGCCCCTGTAAAAACATTGCTGTGCAGATGGTCAAAATCCAGAGAGCTGTTATGGGCACTGGCATATGAATAAAGAATCTGAATCTGATTAAATGAAAGGATGCTCTCATAGGCTGAGATAAAGGGCGCATTGGGCAGATCCCAGCAGGAGGCCTGTTTCGTTTCAGCCTTATGCTCCCCTGTGTTTTGGAATTCTTCAGATATCTGCAGGGCGGTATGCCTCACCTGGGGCTCTTCACTGCCAAAGCCCGAAAACAAGAGGGTGCGTGACCGCAGGCAGTCATGAAACAAATCCCGTGCCCAACCCCGGCCCCTCCAGTTCTGCAGCTGGCGTTCCATCAGGAGGATTTTTTCAGGGGGGTAATTATTTTGTTGCAATCTATTCTGTTTTAACTTATCTGCACAGCCGTTTATTTTGTATATTTTTAGACAGCGTTCTCCATTATCCGTATAAAACCTTCCTGAATACCGCCTGTATTCATCCAGGTCGGTTATAACCAAAGCAGTGTCCTCAGGCCGCCCCTGAAAAGTCTGTCTGTACGCAGTTTCAAAACAGCAGTCATAATTGGTGGTGATAATTTCATCGATTAATTGCTCACGTGCAAGAAATGAGATATACCTGTGGGCAGGCTGCGGCTGCAGTTCGCTGAATTCGGGAATCAGTAAAACATCATAGACCAATTTAGATAGGGCTGGTCGGTTGACTTCTTGGAGGTCCTGGGGTTCTTGGATGGTTTGGATATTTTGACTTGCTTGGTATTGTTGGCCTGATTGAATGGCTTGGTTGGTTTCGGTGCCCCAGGCACGACCGCCCTGGCTGTTTTTGCTGCCTACTTTACCATTTTGGCAGACTTCGCCTTTACCGTCCTGCCCGTCTTGCCCCATCACCCATGTAAATATTTCACAGAGCTTATCCAATGTTGCATACTTTTTCAAATACTTTTCACTTTGAGCAGGGTTGCTGAGCTGCTTCAACAAACACGCGTCTTCCCGGCATTTACCCTGGTCAATAATATCGCACTCCAAAAATTCGCAGCACCAGCGAGCCCATTTGTTTTTTTCGTCATGAATTCTTGTTTTATGCAGTTTGCTGACAATGGCTTCTATCATGGGGCTGCTGTTGGCCAGCCCTGTTCTGCCATCCTTATGTACAGCGCTGATGGAAACCCCTGCTCCGATGAAAGGGACAACTCTTCCTGTAAAAAAACGCTCAACCAAACGCTCTAATTTTTTCTTTGTATCGTCCCCCAGCATTGATAAAACTCCCCTGATATGTGCATTATATCTTGGTTTCTATGATATGATTTCTGATTCCTTCCTGATATTACTCATCAAGTTAAAAATAATATATTATGGGAAAGAAAAGCACCCAACAGAGTTGGGGGGCATCCCCCAGCAAAAAGTAATAAAGCAAGTACGCCTCAGTCAGAAGTCAACTGCTGGAGACCTGAGTTCGGAAGTTGAAATAAAGCAATAAAGCAAGCCTGGCACCGAGTGGGCACCGTCATGCCAGTAGGACGCGGTCGCTGTTCAGTGTGGTGCCGCTATTTTGTTCAAATAGATCCATTAGATCCAGAACACTCATACGCCTGCGCTCAGTACCATTGATATCCAGCACAATGTGCCCTTCATGCATCATCACTGTCCGTGTTCCGGCTGATAAGGCCTGCTCCAGGTTATGGGTGACCATAATGGCAGTCAGCTGCTGTTCCTCAATGATCCGGCATGTGAGCTCCATGACTATTTCAGCTGTGCGCGGATCCAAAGATGCGATATGCTCATCCAGCAGCAGCAGCTGAGGCTTTCTCAAGGTTGCCATCAGGAGTGTCAGAGCCTGCCTCTGCCCCCCCGAGAGGAGCCCCACCTTAGTTGTGAGGCGATCCTCCAGCCCCAGGCCGAGGCCTGCCAGTTGCTCCCTGAAAAAGGAGCGCTCCTGAAAGCGGATCGCCTTCCTCAGCCTTCTTTTCTGGCCGCGCTTCCAGGCCATTACCAGGTTTTCCTCCACGGTCATATGGGCTGCTGTGCCGGTCAATGGATTTTGAAAAACACGCCCAATCATGGCTGCACGCTCATGTTCCAGCAGATGGGTTATTTCGTCGCCATCCAGGATTACTGCCCCATTATCCAGGGGGAACATACCAGCCACAGCATTTAACAGGGTGGATTTCCCAGCCCCATTGCTCCCCACCAGTGTGACAAAATCGCCACGGTCCAGTGAAAGAGAAACATTGTCCAGGGCAACCTTTTCATTAAC
>CAZZEY010000074.1:0-6760 GCA_964653445.1 uncultured Syntrophaceticus sp.
GTTCACCAGATAGTTCCTGTACTGCATTAACTCTTGACAGAGCTTTTTCCATACCTACTATATCCTGAATATTCTTCAGGAAAAAGGGATCTATCATAGTGAGATCAGCCAATTTTTCTACTGAAAATCCTCTTCTGAAACCTTCGGCGATCAAAAATAAACGTTCATCTGAGGCTATCTTCAATCTATGCAACAGCTTTTCCGTTTCCCATGTTTCCAGCCCTGGAAAAGAGAGCCCTGTCGCCGTTATTTCCAACGATCTGACCGCTTTTAATAGAGCTCCGGTAAAACTGCGGTCAACTGCCATCACCTCTCCGGTGGCCTTCATCTGTGTGCCCAGGGTGCGATCTGCCCCTTTAAATTTATCAAAGGGCCAGCGGGGAAACTTAACAACACAATAATCCAACACCGGCTCAAAATAAGCGCTGGTCTTACCTGTTACTACATTGTCAATCTCATCCAGCCGCAGACCCAATGCTATTTTGGTCGACACTCTGGCAATAGGATAACCGGTAGCTTTGGAGGCCAGTGCACTGGACCTGCTGACCCTGGGATTGACCTCAATAACATAATAATTAAAGCTGTTTGGGTCCAGTGCGTACTGGATATTACAGCCACCTTCAACTCCCAATGCCCTGATAATCTTCAAGGAAGCTGTGTGGAGCATCCTGGCCTCCTCATCACTCAGGGTCTGGATAGGAGCCACAACTATGCTATCCCCGGTATGAACCCCCATAGGGTCGATGTTTTCCATATTGCAGACCGTAATACAGTTATCAGCACCATCCCGAATAACCTCATATTCGATCTCCTTCCAGCCCCCTACACTGCGCTCAACCAGCACCTGGTTGATCATGCTGAAGGAAAGACCGCGGGATACCACACTCTTCAGTTCATCCTCATTGGCTGCTAACCCACCACCTGTACCCCCTAGAGTATAAGCAGGGCGCACCACAACCGGATACCCCACTTTCCGGGCAAAGGCTAAAGCATCTTCTACACTTTCCACAACATCACTTTCAGGTACAGGTTCACCGATCTCCCGAAGCATTTCTTTAAATAACTCCCGGTCCTCTGCTTTTTTAATTGCCTCTAGTGGAGTACCTAACAGGCGCACATCATATTTTTTGAGAATTCCCGCTTCTGAAAGCTGTACTGTAAGATTAAGCCCAACCTGTCCACCTAGAGTAGGCAGCAGCCCGTCAGGACGCTCTTTTTCGATTACTCTGCTGACAAAGTCCAGGGTTAACGGTTCGATATATATTTTGTCCGCTATCTCCCGGTCAGTCATAATCGTTGCTGGGTTGCTGTTAACCAAAACAACTTCAATGCCTTCCTCCCGTAGTGAGCGGCAGGCCTGTGTCCCGGCATAATCAAATTCAGCTGCCTGCCCAATTATGATAGGGCCAGAACCGATTACCATTACTTTTTTTAAATCCGGAATCCGTGACATTTTCCCCTCCTACCTTTTAATACAAAATCAATGATAGCTGCATCTTGTGTTATATGTCTGTCACTAGTCAGCAAACTAATTTTTGTTCAGCATATCCAAGAATTCATCAAAATATCGGTTAACTGCAAAAACTTCTGGTTTAACTACAGGGTAATATTGAAATGATAAAGCTGGGATCTTACGATGTTTCATCCCTTCAACTGTTCCATCATGCAGATTGATCTGTGTCACTATAATATCTTCAGGTATACTGTTTCCATCGATATAATAATCGTGGTTTTGAAATGTAACAAAAATAATATTCGATGCTATGTCTCGTACCGGCTGATTCCCACCTCTGTGCCCTGTTTTCAATTTCACTGTTTTACCACCAAAGGCCAATCCCATAACCAGATGACCCAATCCAATACCCAGTAGAGGTGTTTTTCCCATCAGCTGTTGCACAAGAGTCACAGCATAAGGAGCAGACTCGGGGCTGCCTGGACCACCGGCAAAAATCACTCCATCTGGGTTATGGCCCAGAATCTCCTCTGAAGTCACAAATGGAGACATAAGAATCACAGTAAAATCGCACTTCAGCAGATAACTGAACAGAGTTGGCCGCACTCCCAGATCAACCACAACTACCCTTTTACTCCCCTGACCAAAAATCCTGGTCTCTTTTGTAGATACTTCCCTCACCAAATCCCTGTCTGAAGCTGCGGCATCCCGGGCTATCTGGACAAGTTTCCCCACATCAGGCTCTTCGGTAGTAATAACCCCGTACATGCTGCCTTTACTAACCAAGTGCCTCACAAGGGCTCTGGTGTCAATATCTGATAACCCGACTAAATTATTCTGCCTGCAGAACTCCTCAAGGCTCATCACACTACGCCAGTTACTGGGATGGGCACAAACATCCCTCGCCACCAACCCAGTTGCCATGATATTGACTGAATCACTGCTATTAAAATTGATGCCGTAATTCCCTAATAAGGGATATGTAAAAACCACTATCTGCCCATTAGATACAGGATCAGTAAGAATTTCTTGATAGCCTGTCATACTGGTATTGAATACAACCTCTCCAATCCTTAGACCTGCAGCCCCAAAACCTTTACCCTGATAAACAGTACCATCCTGCAAAACCAAGTAGGAATTCAACTTTGTACCCCTTTCCTAAAACTTAAGATTGACTATATTTTTCTATGTTTACGGGAATACTTGATTTCACCTGACACAACGGTCATTACCGGCCAGCCACGCAGGATCCAACCATCGAAAGGAGAGTTTTTACCTAAAGAAACAAACTCATTAACATTTACCGGCAGTTTTAACTGGGGGTTGATCACTGTGAGGTTTGCTTCCGCACCGGTCTTAATCAAGCGATCACTGAGCCCTAATATATGCCCGGGGTTCCATGCCATCTTCTGTGCCAACTCCACTGGGCTCAAGATTTTTGTTTCCACCAAATGCTCCCAAACCAGTGCAACAGCAGTCTCTAAGCCTGAGATGCCAAAAGGAGCGAGGCTATACTCCACTTCCTTTTCATCCATGCGGTGTGGTGCATGGTCTGTGGCGATGGCATCAATGGTACCATCCTTAAGACCCTCATAGAGAGCATCTTGATCTTCCCTGGTACGAAGGGGAGGCTTAACCTTGGTGTTGGTATCGAAATTTCTCACAGCTTCGTCTGTCAGGCAGAGGTGGTGTGGAGTCACTTCAGCAGTAACTTTGATCCCCCGCTTTTTCGCTTCCCTGATCAATGCAACCGAGCCTGCTGTGCTGACATGAGCGATGTGCAGGCGCGCACCGGTCAAACCCGCAAGGATTATATCTCTTGCCACATGAGTATCCTCAGCTGCTGCAGGGATCCCCTCCAGACCAAGCAGTGTTGAGTTAAAACCCTCGTTCATCACACCAATTCCGGTTAAATTAATATCTTCGCAATGACTGATAACAGGAACATCGAACATCTGCCCATATTCCATTACTCTACGCAGAACTTCGCTGTTCATAATCGAGTTTCCGTCATCAGATAGAGCAACTGCCCCTGCCTCCACCAATTCTCCGATTTCTGAAGGTTCTAGTCCAGCCATTTCCTTGGTGGCACAACCAACCGGGTAAACCGGAAAAGATGACTGCCTGGCCTTTTCTTTAATCAGGGCAAGCACCGCACTGCTGTCTGCCGGCGGCTTGGTGTTTCCCATACAAGCAACAGCTGTAAAACCTCCTTTAGCAGCCGCTTTGGTGCCTGTGAGAATGGTTTCTTTGAGTTCTTCACCAGGTTCTCGGAGGTGGCAGTGCATGTCCACAAAACCAGGGAAAATATAACACCCCTCTAAAGACAGCACCTCAACTCCTGAAACATCTAAGTTTTGTTCAACAGCTGTAATTTTCGATCCTTCAATAAGAACATCATGTTTTTGCTCAATTTTTGCTATAGGGTCAACTACAATTCCTTTTTTAAGCAGATATTTCATCTTTTTCACCTCGAGACATAAGCAGATATAGCAGAGCCATGCGTACTGCTACACCATTGGTCACCTGTTCATTAATAGCTGCATGAGGCCCATCTTGTACATCAGGGCTGATCTCTATCCCCCTGTTAACAGGTCCCGGATGCAGCACCAGCACATCAGGCCTAGCCACCTGGAGTTTCTGTTGATCCAATCCATATAAGCGGGTGTATTCCCGAATGCTGGGAAAAAGTCCCTTCTTCTGGCGCTCCAACTGAATGCGCAGCACATTGATCACATCCACATCCTTTAAACCTTCTTCCCAGTTGTAATAAGACTTAACACCTAGGCTCTCGATTTCGGGTGGCAGCAGTGTGGCAGGTCCTACCACTCGCACCTCAGCTCCCATTTTGGTTAAACCCCAGATATTGGACCTCGCTACCCTGCTGTGGGAAATATCCCCCAAAATAGCCACTTTGAGTCCCTTAAAGCCACCTTTTTTCTCCCTAATTGTAAACATATCTAATAGAGCCTGAGTTGGATGCTCATGTGCTCCATCACCCGCGTTAATAACCCTGGCACTTACCCAGTTTGCCAAAAGATGGGGTGCTCCTGAAGCACTGTGCCTGATAATGATTACATCAGCAGCCATAGCTTCCAGGGTTCTTGCGGTATCCCTCAGGCTTTCACCCTTTTTCACACTGCTTGTAGCAACCGCAATACTGGAAGTATCTGCACCCAAGTATTTTGCTGCCAGCTCAAATGAAGAGCGGGTCCTGGTGCTGGGCTCATAAAAAAGCGTGATAACAGAACGGCCGCGTAAAGTAGGCACCTTTTTGATGTCCCTTGCCATAATCTCTTTCATGGGCTCTGCAGTATCCAGTATCAAGTTGATTTCTTGTACAGTCATGTCCTCTAAACCAAGGACATCTTTGCGGTTGAACTTCATAGTCTTATTATTACCCCCTTGTTATAATTAAAAAAACCTCTCTGCTGCCTGTTCCAGGCTAACAAAGAGGTTTTGTAACCTTCGCTCCCCTTTGCTAGCCTCTCTGGACTAGATTTAAAAGGGCTCTTTAAGTTATCATGTGTCTTTTTCTACTATTGTCACCCTATCTTCCTCATCTATCTCAAGCAAACTCACTTGAATTTGTTCTTTTCGTGATGTAGGAACATTTTTACCCACAAAATCAGCTCTGATAGGCAGTTCTCTATGTCCCCGGTCGATCAAAACAGCCAGTTGAATTAGTTTCGGCCGGCCAAGATCCATCAGTGCATCCAGAGCGGCCCTTGCGGTCCGCCCAGTATAAAGCACATCATCAATCATAACAACCTTTTTATCGATGATACTGAAGGGGACCTCGGTTTTTCTAACCAGTGGGTGATAATCGAGCTGGCTTAAGTCATCCCGATAAAGAGTAATATCCAGAATGCCCAGGGGTACTGAAGTTCCTTCTATTTCTTTAATCTTCTCAGAGATTCTCCTGGCAAGGGGTACACCCCTTCTCCTAATACCAATTAACACCAAATCATCTGTTCCTGCATTTTTCTCCAGAATCTCGTGAGCAATCCTTGTTAAAGCCCTTCTGATCCCATCCCTATCCATAATCTGAACTTTTTCACGTGGGGACAACCTTGGTCACTCCTTACCAGCCCACAAAAAAACCCGCTCCAAGGTACCTTGTCAGCAGGTGTGGCATAAAAGTATTTCTTCCTTGCCAGCCTCGCAGGACCAGCTTAAAGGACCTTCTGATTCAGAATAGATCACTTAACAGTTCATGTCAAGAATCTTGGAAAAGTTTTTTCATGGATGGCATATAAAACTAGTTTTTATTTAACTACTACTAGCAATTGCGCAGTTTGTCCAGAGTTTCAACAAATACTCGGGGAAGAGGTGCCTCAAAGCTAAGCAACTCACCGGTCCTTGGATGTTGGAAACTAATTTTGTAAGCATGAAGAGCCTGCCCAGGGAGTTCGAGCGGATTTTTCCGCGGCCCATAAATGGGGTCTCCAGCAACCGGATAACCGGCATAGGCCAGATGAACCCGTATCTGATGGGTGCGGCCTGTATCTAAAGAAACATCCAGCAGTGTAAAGCCACTCAATCTTTCCCTAACTTGATAATGGGTTCTGGCCTCCCTTGACCCAGGTGTCCCTGGCTTTAAAACAGCCATTTTCTTGCGTTCCCGCATATCCCTTCCCAGTGGTGCATCTATAATACCCCGTTCCTCTTTCACCTCACCGATTACCAGTGCCAGATACATCCTTTTAACTCTGCGCTCCTTCATCTGATACGCCAAATCCTGATGGGCGATATCTGTCTTGCTCACCAAAAGCAAACCTGAAGTGTCTTTATCCAGGCGGTGCACAATCCCCGGCCGCAAGGAGTTGGTTCCTGACAGCTGAGTGCAGTGGTTGAGGAGAGCATTAACCAATGTACCCTTCCAGTGTCCGGCAGCTGGATGAACCACCATGCCCTGTGGTTTATTAACCACCAGCAGATCTTCATCTTCATATATTATATCAAGCGGAATTTTCTCTGGCACTAATACGGTATCCTCTACAGGTGGTACACGCATTTCAATTAGCTCACCGGTCCTCACTCTGTAGCTGCATCGTTTGGTACCATTGTTAACAAGAACTTTGCCGCTTTCTATCAGGCGCTGCACTTGAGAGCGACTCAAAAAAGGAGATTGGTTGGTCAAAAAATGGTCCAAGCGCTGTCCCTCAGCCTTTTGAGGAACCTCTAATTGATACAACTGCTCTTCAACCAACCTCTTTTAGCCTCCTTTTCTTATAATATAAACAAATAAAAAAACCGCCCCTACAAAAATAAAAATATCTGCTGCATTAAGAACCGGCCATACTC
>CAZZEY010000075.1:0-6595 GCA_964653445.1 uncultured Syntrophaceticus sp.
CTCTTGAGACCAGGTGGAGTAACTAAAGAAGAGATAGAAGCTGTTTTAAACCAGATGGTTATTGTTCCTGATGCTGTTCTATCTCCGGACAAGCCTACACGGACTGGGACAAGTGCTGTTCCCTGTCCAGGGTATTATTTTAAACACTATGCACCCCGGGCACAGGTGATTATGGTTACCGGGAAACCAGGGGAACAGGCTGACAAGGTGGTAAATTACCTCACTCAGAACCCCAGGAAACGAATAGGAGTATTGGCGACCAGTGAGAACACCTCCTTATACCAAAATGTGAGTGTTCCTCCCTTTTATCTGGCAACACTGGGATCCAGGAACTGTCCTGAGGAGATTGCCAATCACTTGTTCGGTGCATTACGTGACTGTGATGCAGCAGGGGTTGAGGTGATTTTGGTAGAAACCGTTGTACCAGAAGGTATCGGTTTAGCTGTGATGAACCGTTTGTGCCGCGCTGCTGAACAGCAGAAGATCTAAACAGAAATGAGGGCAATAATCAGTGGATGTACTATTAACCTATTTCCTTGTTGCAGTTGCTCTTGGGGCTGATGCTTTTTCTCTGGCCCTGGGTTTGGGTTTTAGTAAACCTTCCCGGCGCTCGATTACGCTTACATCACTGAGTGTAGGAAGTTTTCATGTTTTAATGCCTCTGGCAGGTATTTTGGTGGGAGGTTTGCTGGGAACTGTGGTGGGAAAGGTGGCTGTCTGGCTTGGCGGCACCATCCTGGTTTTTTTAGGGTTGAAAATGATCAGGGATGGGTGGCCCTGGCGGCGGGATGTATTCAGTTTTCAGAGCGCAAGAGAGGCTTTAGAACCAACCCATAAAAGCAATGCCTTCTCCTGGGCCGGGATATTGGGTTTGAGTTGGAGTGTCAGTGTAGATGCCTTCGGAGCTGGAGTTGGCTTGGGGGTGACAGTCAGCGGGCTGTCATACTTCGTGATTATACTGGGTGTTGTTGCTGCCTTGTTGACCGCTGCCGGTTTAATGCTGGGGAGATGGCTGGGAAACCGGGCCGGTAAATGGGCTGAAATGGTAGGTGGATTGGTGCTGATAGGAATTGGAATCAAACTGTTTGTTTAGGAAATACCTGAATATTTGGATCTATAGAATATAGGGTAAAGCAGCCTCCGGTGATCACCATATAATAGGGTCAAAAAACCCAAGCAAGTTGAGGGAATCACTTCACTGTGAAGGGGTGAGTTTATGAGGATTTTATTTGTTTGCACTGGGAATACCTGCCGCAGCCCTATGGCAGAAAAATTGGCTGCTAAAATGCTTGATCATCTTGATTTAGGGGAAAAAATTCAGGTGATGTCCGCAGGGCTGGCGGCTTTACCTGGGGAGCCTTCCAGTTCTGGGGCATGTACTGCTCTGAGCAGGGATAAGATCGATCTCAGTGATCACAGGGCAAAACAATTGACCAAGGAAATGGTAGAAGACGCGGATTTGGTCTTTACCATGACCGCCTCTCAGAAAAGGCATCTTGTCGAAATATACCCCATGTTTGCGGGAAAGGTGTATGTTCTTAAGGAGTTTGCTGAGCTTGGGTCTGATTTTGGTTTTTCCGAAAAACTGGTGGCACTACTGCAAAGGTTAAAGGCAAAAAGGGAAAAATACTGGCAGGTCAATCATGATGCTGTCAGGGAACTCAAAGAGGAAAGAGAGAGTATTTTAAAGCGCCTTCAGGAAATAGAAGACAAGTTGGCAGCCCTAGAGGGGGCTTTATCACAGGAGACCCGGCAGGAGAGAGGTGATCTTAGAAGGCTGGAGGAGCAGCTGATGAAATACGATATTTTGGATCCCTTTGGACAGCCTGATGAGGTTTACTGTCAGTGTGCCGATGAAATAGCCCAGGCTATCGACGGTGTCTGCCAGCATCTTAAGAGCAAACTAGATGAAAATTAATTATATTTTGGAAAAGGAAAAAAGGTTGTAATCTCGAATATTTTCACAATTTGTTGTAGAGGTGGTTCTAGTGATTAAAATTGCTATCGGCAGTGACCATGCAGGCTTTCATTTAAAAAGGGAAATCAAGAAGTATTTTCAGGAGCAGGATCTGCAGTTTACTGATTTTGGAGTAGACACCGATGACTCTGTTGATTACCCGGATATTGCCTTGTTAGTTGCGGAATCGGTCGTCCGGGGTGATAACAAATATGGGATCCTGGTTTGTGGAACTGGTATTGGAATGGTGATGGCCGCCAATAAGGTTCCGGGTATCAGAGCAGCGCTCTGCCATGACCCCTTTAGCGCTCGGGCTTCAAGGGAGCATAATGATGCCAATATCATTGCTCTGGGAGAAAGGGTAACCGGTCCCGGACTGGCCTGTGCGATTATTGAATCCTGGCTTAAGACGGACTTTCAGGGGGGACGCCATCAAAGAAGGATTGATAAAATAAAAGCTATTGAAGAGAAGTACTGCTCTACAAAAAATATATAAAAGGCAACTAATCGGAGGATTTGTGTGATGGATCTTGTTGAAAAATACTTGGTACCTGCAGATCCGGAGATTTCTGATGCTATCCGCTGTGAAGAAAAGCGGCAGCAGGAAAAACTAGAGTTGATAGCATCGGAAAACTATACCAGCCGGGCAGTTATGGCAGCTCAGGGCAGTGTGTTAACGAATAAATATGCTGAAGGATATCCTGATAAACGCTACTACGGCGGCTGTGAATGTGTTGATAAAGTAGAAAAATTGGCTGTTCAGCGGGCAATAGATCTCTTTAAAGCAGAACACGCCAATGTTCAGCCCCATTCAGGCGCCCAGGCCAACACCGCTGTTTATGTTTCAATTTTAAAACCTGGGGACCGCATATTAGGGATGGGTTTAGCACATGGCGGCCACCTTACACATGGATATAAAGCAAATATATCAGGTAAATATTACGAAAGCTTTTTTTATGGAGTAACTCCTGAGGGTTTATTAGATTATGAGGAGATCAGAAAACAGGCATTAGAGGTGCGACCAGTTGTTATTGTCGCAGGAGCCAGTGCTTACCCTCGGATTATTGATTTTAAAGCCTTTGCTGATATTGCACAGGAATGTGGAGCTTACCTTATGGTTGATATGGCTCACATAGCAGGATTGGTCGCTGCAAAAGTGCATCCCAGCCCTGTGCCTTATGCTGATTTTGTCACATCAACAACCCATAAAACACTGCGTGGCCCCAGGGGAGGATTGATTCTCTGTAAGAAAGAGTACGCAAAAAAGCTTGATGGTGCTGTTTTTCCGGGTATCCAGGGAGGCCCACTGATGCATGTAATCGCTGCGAAAGCTGTTTGCTTTAAGGAAGCTGAGAACGAGGAATTTAAGCGCTATCAAAATCAGGTGGTTAAAAATGCGTCTGTCCTGGGAGAGACTTTAAAAGGTTTTGGGTTTGACCTGGTGTCAGGAGGCACAGATAACCACTTGATCCTGGCGGATCTGCGCAGCAAAAACCTCACCGGCCATGATGCTGAGGTAATGCTGGATGATGTGGGTATAACAGTCAATAAAAATATGGTTCCTTTTGATCCCCAGACCTCACGGATAACCAGTGGGATCAGGATCGGCACCCCAGCGGTGACCAGCAGGGGTATGGGGGAAGCGGAGATGGAACGATTGGGCAGAGCTATAGATTTGGTGCTGTCCTATTCTGGAGAACAGGGGAAACTTTTAGAGGCGCGCCGCATTGTACAGGATCTCTGTGCTTCTTTTCCTATTTACTCATAGAAGCTGTTTTGTCTTTAGGACTTTTCCGAAATCTGGCTTCTAACATCTATTGCGAGGGGGTGGGGTGTATTTGACAAGACCGGGATGGCACGAATATTTTATGGAAATTGCCCGGGTTGTGGCTAAGCGGTCAACCTGCCTCCGAAGGCAGGTGGGATGTGTTATAGTTAAGGATAAGCGCATCCTGTGTACAGGATACAATGGCGCTCCTGCGGGTATTGCCCATTGTGGTGAAGTGGGCTGCCTCAGGGAGCAGATGCAGATTCCCTCCGGAGAGCGCCATGAGTTGTGCCGCGGTCTTCATGCAGAGCAGAATGCCATCATACAGGCAGCTCTATATGGGGTTTCTATAGAAGGTGGCACCTTTTATATCACCCACAGGCCCTGTGTTCTCTGTGCAAAGATGGTCTGCAACGCGGGCATCAATGAGGTGTATTTTCATGGGGATTACCCTGATCAGCTGGCAGCGGATATTTTCTCTGAGGCCGGGGTGCGGCTGATCTGTACAGGAGGAGGAGATAAAACATGGAACAGATGAAGACCAAAGATATCACACTGCCCCGCTTAAACAACCTTAAACCCACTTTGGAGTCAACAGCCTTTAAATTGATGGAGGAAGCAGGTGAGTTGGCCCAGGCAATCGGAAAATTCCGCGGGATGAGCGGAGAACAGACCAATATGAGTGAACAGCAGGTGGTAAAACTGATCCTAAATGAACTGCTGGATGTGGCACAAACTGCTGTTTCATTAATGTTTGTGTTGGAAGAGGAATATGGGGCCAATATCGGTGAGGCATTGGAGCGTCATATCCAAAAACTAATTGAGAAAGACTATCTGCGTGTGGAGTAATAAGATGACTACAGCAGAAAAGATTAAGGTTTTAAGCATCTTCGGGACACGCCCGGAGGCTATTAAAATGGCTCCAGTGGTCAAAAAGCTTGAATCAAGCCCTGATATTGAAAACAGGGTGGTGGTGACCGCACAGCACAGGGAGATGCTAGATCAGGTGCTGGAAACTTTTCAAATCAAACCTGATTATGACCTTAAGGTGATGCGCCCCGGACAGGATCTTTTTGATGTGACTGAAGCGGTTTTGAGAGGTTTACATGGCGTACTTGAAGTGGAAAAACCTGATTTAGTATTGGTTCATGGGGATACCACAACTACCTTTACCGGAGCGCTGGCTGCATTTTATTGCAAAATACCGGTGGGGCATGTGGAGGCGGGGCTGCGCACCTATCAAAAATACTCCCCCTATCCTGAGGAAATCAACAGAGTGCTCACTACCCAACTGGCAGATCTGCACTTTGCGCCTACACCCAAATCCAGGGATGCTCTTCTCAAAGAGGGTACTGCTGCAGAAAAAATCTTTGTGACAGGCAATACAGTAATCGATGCTCTCCATCTGGCTATGAAAAAGCCCTTCTCTTTAGGTCCTGAACTTTCCAGAGCCTTCCGAGAAAATGAAAGGGTGATCCTGATGACCACCCATAGACGGGAGAATTTGGGGTCTCCGCTTAAGAATGTCTATTTGGCTCTGCGTCAGGTGCTTTTGTCTCATCCAGATGTAGGAATAGTGTTTCCTGTCCATAAAAATCCTGCGGTGCGCCAGGAAGTAGCCAGGATTTTGACCGGGGTTGAGCGTGTTTACCTGACAGACCCCCTGGATTACCTCCCATTTATCAATGTAATGAAAAATGCTTATCTGGTACTTACAGATTCAGGAGGGATTCAGGAGGAGGCACCGGCTTTAGGAAAACCGGTGCTGGTGCTTCGGGAGGTGACCGAACGCCCTGAAGCAACTGCTTTTGGTACAGCTAGGTTAATTGGAACTGACTCTCAGCGGGTGGAGGAAGAGGTCAACCTGTTATTGAATGATGATGAAGCTTACCTTCGTATGGCAAATGCTGTCAACCCATATGGGGATGGTAAGGCGGCAAAGCGTATCATTCAGGCCATTTATCACTATTTTGGCCGCGGGGATGTTCCTGCGGATTTTTGTCCTTGAAGTATTTGGTAGATTTTTTTATAAAAGCAGCTCTGAAAATAGAAGGAGTTTTTTCTATAACAGAGAATAATACAGAGAAATGGGTGTGTACTAATTTTTTTTAGGGAGCAGATTGGTGAAGAAACAGACAGGTGAGAAGGAGATGGTAAAAAAGAAAGGAAACAGTGCATGGCGGGCTTTAGGCCTGATGACAAATATAGGAATTACTCTTGCAGCTTCAGTTCTAATAGGATATTATATAGGATATTATTTGGATAAATGGATATTTAACCAAAATGGCTATATTATGACAATGATTTTTTCTCTCATTGGAGTGGGAGCGGGGTTCCGCACTGTTTTCCGAATGATTAAATCGCTGGATGATGGTAAGCGGGATGGAGGTAATAAGGAGTGATGAGAAATGGTGCTCTGGAAAGCACTGCTCATCGGCCTCCTCTGGGGGACAGCAGTCAGCATCGGTAATCATTACTACCTCCAGTGGACCCTTAAAAAAAATGATCAGCGTCCACCGGATAAGGCCATGCAGGCTGTTGTCAACTGCTATATCACCCGTTATTTTACCAATATAGTAGCACTTTTTCTGACTTTTTATTTTGGTCGTGATATTTGGATGCTGATGGGGACCGGTTTGGGTCTGGTTGTGATGAAAAATATTAATATAGTGCGGGAATACCGGGAGAGCAGAAAACATCCCTGGAAAAGGAAATCCTCCCGGTGAGCAAGCAGTTCTTTCAACTGTAAGATTGGGTGCCGTACAGAAAGGGGTTATTTAATGGAGGAAACGAAGGTCTTATCTTCGATTTTAGGCCTGGAAGTTAAAGGCCATGTAACAACCATGTGGGCAACTATGGTCATTGTGTTT
>CAZZEY010000076.1:0-6571 GCA_964653445.1 uncultured Syntrophaceticus sp.
AAAAAACCATAGCTGAGCTCTATAAAAGTGCTAAAGAGCTGGAGCTAACCGGATATTCCCGACTGCGCAAAAAGGAACTGATCTTTGAGATTATGAAGGCAAAAACAGAAAAGGATGGGCTGCTCTTTGCCCAGGGGATTCTTGAAATTCTTCCTGATGGCTATGGTTTTCTACGGCCATTTGCCTATTTGCCCAGTCATGATGATATCTATGTCTCACCCTCACAGATCAGGCGCTTTGACCTGCGCACCGGAGACCGAGTTGCAGGACAGGTGCGTGCCCCAAAAGAAACTGAACGCTTTTTTGCGCTGCTGCGGGTCGAAACGGTTAATGGTTATGACCCCGATGAGGCTTCCCATAGGCTGCATTTTGATGCGTTAACTCCTATTTTTCCCGATGAACGGCTGACCATGGAAAGTGATCAAATTAAGGATATCTCCTGCCGGATCATCGATTTGGTGGCACCTTTGGGTAAAGGGCAGAGGGGTTTGATCGTCGCTCCTCCCAAGGCCGGTAAAACATATCTGCTGAAAAAGATAGCCAATGCCATCACTCATAATTACCCTGATGTTTATTTGATGGTACTGCTCATTGACGAACGCCCAGAAGAGGTTACAGATATGCAGCGCTCTGTTGATGGTGAAGTGGTCAGTTCCACCTTTGATGAGCCACCTGAAAACCATGTCAAGGTATCTGAAATGGTTTTGGAGAGGGCTAAAAGGCTGGTGGAACATAAACGTGATGTGGTAATTCTTTTGGACAGCATTACACGTCTCGCCCGGGGTTACAATTTGGTTGTCCCCCCATCAGGCCGCACACTTTCTGGGGGTGTAGACCCCACCGCGCTGCATAAACCGAAACGCTTTTTTGGGGCTGCCCGCAATATTGAAGAGGGTGGAAGTCTCACTATCCTGGCTACAGCACTGGTGGAGACCGGCAGCAGGATGGATGATGTTATCTTTGAGGAGTTCAAGGGTACAGGAAATATGGAGCTTGTATTGGACCGAAAATTAGCGGAAAAGCGCGTCTTCCCTGCTCTTGATGTTAAACGATCAGGTACAAGGCGGGAGGAACTGCTGCTTAGTAAAGAGGAATTGGATTTGGTCTGGAACTTCAGAAGAACCTTTGCTTCTTACGGCACCAGTGAGAGTATTGAAATGCTGATGGATGCTATGAAGAAAACGAAGGCAAACAGGGATCTTCTACGGGCACTTCCTCAGCTCTTTAAGGAGTAAACTCAATTCAGCCAGCCATAGGATTAATACCTCCTCTGATTGACAGCGCTTTATATCCCAAAAATGTATAAATAACATGAAGTGGGCAAAAATAGCAGTAGATCATGGCTTTAGCGAGGTGAATAGTAATGCAGAGCAAAAAGGCCATTATCTGCTGCCTGGCAGCACTGGTTGGGTTGGTGATCCCTTTTCACCAGGCTGCTGGTTATTTCACGGAAGATAGTTTTGCATCATTTTGGAATAAGGAGCATATGGCGGTGGAAACCGTAGGGGAAGTGGCTTCTCATGTTTATACTGTTAAGCCGGGTGATACCCTGTGGAGCATCAGCCGCAGCTTCGGGGTTAAATTAACAGATCTTAAAGATGTCAATGGGATCCAGGATGGGAATTTGATCAAAGCCGGACAGGTTCTGAGGCTTCCGGAAAAACAGATGAGAACACACCGGGTATCCCGTGGGGAGACTTTGTGGAGTCTGTCGCTCCGTTATGGGATGAGTGTGAATCAGTTGATGAAAGTAAATCAGATCAATGATCCGGGTTCTCTGAGGGCTGGACAGGAGTTAATCATTGCCGGGGACGGTGAAGAGGCACAGCAGGTCATGGCAGAAGGACGAAGAATGGTTTTCGCCTGGCCTCTATCTGGAAGGATCACCTCTCAGTACGGACCGCGCAATGGAGAATTCCACCATGGTCTGGATATTGCCGGTAATACCGGAGAAATGATCAGAGCGGGTGAAAATGGTTTGGTAACCACTGTGGGTTATCTTCCCTATTACGGAAATGCGCTTATTATTGATCATGGTGGAGGATATAAAACACTGTATGGGCATGCTTCAGAATTTCTGGTCAACAAAGGTGATACAGTGGAAAGGGGCCAACCTATCGCCAGGGTTGGTTCTACAGGTAGATCCACAGGGCCTCACCTCCATTTTGAAGTGAGGATCAACAATAAAGCGGTCAACCCCATCCTTTACCTGGACAGTTAACTAGTTGTTAGTCATTGGTCGTTAGTCGTTGGTCTTGTTGGAATTCGCTTGTCGAATTCCTTCTATTCCAACGACTAATTGCTAACTACTAACTATACCGTGGGTGCCTGTTACCGTGAGAAACAGATGGTTTATACTAAACAGATAGAACGGTGACAGGCACCTTTCTCGTATTTAAGTTTGCAGGCGGGCTGTACCCTGTGCTATAATAATTTTCGTTAGATCTGGAGGTGAGGTTATGAAAAAGGGTATTCATCCGAAGTATCAGAAGGCTACTATTTCCTGTGCCTGTGGAGCGCGTTTTGAACTGGGTTCTACTGTGCCCAGCATGAGGGTAGAGGTCTGCTCCAACTGCCATCCCTTTTATACCGGTACCAGGACCAGGCTGTCGGAAAAGGGTGGACGTGTAGAGCGGTTTAGAAAGAAATACGGGACAGCCAAAAAGGGTTAGTTCTCTTCTCTCTTTTGTCTTTGACAGCAGCAGGGGGAGGGGATGTTTTGTCTCGGAAAACAGCAGAAACAGGTTTTCAGTATGGGGGCCAGGCAGTTATCGAAGGTGTGGTGATGAGAGGTCCTCACCGAATAGCCACTGCGGTCCGGTCAGGTGAGGAAATTATTATCCACCAGGAAAAGATTACTCCCTGGTCGGATTATTTTTCTTTTTTGAAATGGCCTATTATCAGAGGCACAGTTGTGCTTGTCGAATCTATGATCATAGGGATCAGAACCTTGAACATGTCCGCCACACTTGCATTAGGTGAAGAGGAAGAAGAAAGTCTGAGTCCTTTTGAGATGGTTTTGACTGTGGCGGCAGCACTTTTAGTGTCCACAGGGCTTTTTATACTATTTCCGACCTGGTTGGGGCACTTGACCAGTGGGTGGATAGATATATGGGGGCAAAACCTAATTGAAGGCATTGCTCGTTTGGGTATTTTTCTGGCCTACCTGGTGGGGATTCGTGCCATTGATGATATTCGGCGTGTTTTTCAATACCATGGAGCCGAGCATATGACTATTAATACCTATGAGGATGGTGCCGAACTCACAGTTGAAGAGGTGGCAAGACGTTCCCGTCAGCACCCCAGTTGTGGTACCTCATTTATTTTATATGTATTGGTAATCAGTATTATTGTTTTTTCCTTTTTGGGGAACGGACCCTGGTGGTGGAAGTTTGGGTCACGTTTACTGCTGTTACCACTTGTTGCTGGCTTGGGGTATGAATTTATTCGTTTATCCAGGCGATATAGAAAGCAGCTGAGGTTTTTGATCGCACCTGGTCTCTGGGTGCAGAATCTCACTACAGGAGAGCCTGACCCTGACCAGATTGAGGTGGCTATTGCAGCACTGAAAAGTGTTTTGATTCCCCTGGCTGGTGCTGTGACCTCTGGTGAGTGAGGTCAGCTATTTGGAGGAAAGGGGGTTGACCAATTATGTTGGAAAAGCTTAAAGAGTTGGAAGCCCGCTTTGTGGATCTGGAGAATAAGCTTAGTGACCCGGCGGTGCTTAAAGATATGGACCAGTACAGGGACCTTGCGAAAAAACACGCGGAGTTGTCTGAGATCGTAACAGTTTTTAGAGAGTATAAAAAAACTGTTACAGATATAGAAAACACTAAAGAACTGCTTGATGAGAGTGATGCTGAACTGCAGGAACTTGCGGAAACCGAATTAGCTCAACTCCAGGAGGAGAAGGACAGTATGGAGGAGAAACTGAAAGTTCTCCTTTTGCCTAAAGACCCCAGGGATGAGAAGAATGTTATTGTGGAGATTCGGGCTGGCACAGGAGGGGAAGAAGCCGCACTTTTTGCCTGTGATCTATTCCGTATGTATTCTTATTATGCAGAACGGCAGGGCTGGAAGGTGGATGTGCTGAGTTCCCACCCTACTGATATGGGTGGGTTCAAGGAGATCATTTTCCAGGTGAACGGGAATCATGTTTTCAGTAAATTAAAATTTGAAAGTGGTGTCCATCGGGTGCAGCGCATCCCGGTTACAGAATCCGGCGGCCGTGTTCACACCAGTGCTGCCACTGTGGCTGTGCTTCCTGAAGCAGAAGAAGTGGAATTAAACATCAATCCCCAGGATCTGCGGATTGATATTTTCTGCTCCAGCGGCCCAGGGGGACAGTCTGTGAACACCACCCAGTCTGCGGTGAGGATCACACACATTCCCACCGGAATGGTGGTTTCCTGTCAGGACGAAAAATCTCAGCATAAAAATAAGGATAAGGCCATGCGGGTTCTGCGTGCCAGGCTGTTAGCCCAGGCTGAGGATGAGCAGCATGGTGAGATTTCATCAATGCGTAGGTCAATGATAGGCAGTGGTGACCGCAGTGAACGCATCAGAACATATAATTTCCCCCAGGGAAGGCTTACCGATCACCGCATCGGATTGAGTATTTATCGTCTACCTGATATCCTGCAGGGGGATCTGGATGAAGTGATCACTGCTTTGATTACAGCACAGAGGGCAGAGCAGCTGCAGGGAGAGTTATCCCAGGAGAATGCTGCTCAATGAAAGATGAAATGTAGAGAACTGCTTATTCAAGGTACAGAATTATTGAAAAAAAGGGGGGTCAACTCTCCCCGCCTTGATGCAGAGGTGTTATTGGCCTCTGTCTGGGGTCGGGGGAGGGCTGATCTCTTTATTTTTTCTGAAGACCAGGTGCCAAAAGAGGTGGAGGTTTTATTTCTTGATCTGCTGAAACAGCGCAGCAAGAGGATACCTGTTGCTTATCTCACCGGAGAAAAGGAGTTCATGTCCCTGCCGTTTTATGTTAACCCTGACGTTCTCATCCCTCGTCCGGAAACAGAACTGCTTGTCGAATATATTTTGGCTTTTCTGGCAAATCGCAAAGGGGAAGGGGTACCGCCGCAGAAAAGTAATGGAGTGAGTGGAACTATGCCTGCTGGGGAGGGTGTACAAAAACATCTGGTAATAGCTGATGTGGGCACAGGTTCAGGAGCAATAGCAGTAAGTCTGGCCTATTACAACCCCCGAATAAAGGTTGCTGCTATTGATATATTACCCCAGGCGCTGCAGGTGGCGTTTAGAAATGCTGAGCGCCATGATGTCAAGGGAAGAGTAGAATTCCTGCAGGGGGATCTGCTTGCTCCACTGCTTGAGAAAGGATTTATGGGAATGGGAACAGCAGTTGCTGCTAATCTCCCCTATATTCCCAGAGCTGATTTAAATGCCCTGCCTGTGGATGTGCAGTATGAGCCACAGAATGCTCTTGATGGAGGATATGATGGGCTGGAGCTTTACAGAAGGCTGCTCCCTCAGGCTGCCCTTTTCCTTGCTTCAGGTGGCCTGTTGGCCTGTGAAATTGGGGTAGGGCAGGGTGAAATTCTGGCAGAGATCCTGGGACATAATGGATGGGTTGGGATCGAAGTGATGAAAGATTATGCAGGAAAAGAGAGGATTGTTACAGCGATCAAGCAGTAACTACCGATCGCCGGGACTTCCCGCGAGGTTATGGTTCCAAGAACGGTTTTATCTCTGCTAGTGTAGTGCCCTTTATCGAATGTTGTTTACTGGTCCTTGACAAAGGAGCAGTAAAGACAGCGATGCAAATCAGGAAGATGAGCTAGGCGGCTCTGCACTACGTATGGTAAGAATAACTCAAGCAGGGTACTGGGATTATCACGTGGTGCTAACCGATACCGGACTGCTAAATAAAGCAATAAAGCAAGCCTGGCACCAAAAGGGAGTGGGTTTTCTTTCCCCTCTCCCTTATCAGCCGGCAATAGCAGTTTATTCTTCTAGATTATGACGAAGATGATCAGGAAGTAGATAACCAGCAGAGCAAGCCCCAGTGGTAATCCCAGTTTTGCCCATTCAGAGCTTGTGATTTTAAGTTTTCCGGCGGAGATGATATTGGGAATATTTCCTGGGATAAGCATTCCTCCGCTGACCAGCAGTCCCATGAGGATTGCTTCGATCTGCAATCCACTCATTGATGGGCTGATTTCCGCGGCAGCAAGTGTGGCATTGTCAAGCACAGCGGAGATCATGTTGATCCAGTATAATATGCGGCCATCCAGCTGTACAATATAAGTATCGATTACCGGCTTGAAGCCTGAGCCCAATAGTTCCAGTGCCATGATGAACAGCAATATTTTCCCTGCTCTAAGAAAAACACCACTGATTGTTTCATCTTCCAGGTCCGATTCTTCTGTGTTGTTATCGTTTTTAACTGACTTTTTACTAACAGCAAAACTGCTCAGAATTCCCATGGCAATAACACCTGGGATAATGAAAACACCCAAAAGGTTCAACAGGTAGAAGAATCGTTCACCAAGTTTGGAGATAACAATTGTAGATAGTGGTTCACCGATAGGTGTCAAGG
>CAZZEY010000077.1:0-6488 GCA_964653445.1 uncultured Syntrophaceticus sp.
GTGATCAAAAAAGTGCTGCTGTTGCTGCGGCTTCAATTTTAGCTAAAACAACAAGAGATGCTATAATGAGGTATTATCACAGATTATATCCCCAGTATGGATTTATCAGGAACAAAGGATATCCCACACGTGAGCACCTGGCAGCGATAAAAAAATGCGGTCCCTGTTTTCTGCATCGCAGAACATTTCGGGGAGTAAAGGGGTAAGAGAAGGATGAGCATCGGTTTTCGGCCTCTAGGTTTGAATTTTAGTGCAATTCTGGGAACCGGTGAACAGGCTTTTCTGGTGAAAATTTTGGATGCAGCAGGTAGTTTAGCTACTGTTTCCGTAAATGGAGTAATCATAAATGTAAAAGCAGAGATCCCTTTAAAAAGGGAGCAGTTATTTCTGGTAAAGCAGGAGCAGCGAAAAGATGGCAGTACTGCATGGCGTATCCTCAGGGAATTGGTTGGTGAACAGGCTTATTTGAAAACCGGAAAACCAGCAAATATGCTGTCAGATGTTTTGGAAAATGCCCTTCCAAAACAGGAAGTGGGAACACAGCTTCAAAGTGGTCAGCCTTTTCCTTTTTTTTGTTATCTGCCGGTGAATACAGAGGCATACCTGTTATCTAAGGCTTCAGGTGATGGTGATGATGAGTATATCAGGTTGATGCTGCAGGTAGAAACAGAAGTACTGGGGAAGATGAGGATAGATCTGACCTGGGGACAGGGTGTGCTGGGAGTAGGTACTTATGTAGAAAACGAGCAGACCAAGGAACTGATTGACAAACACTGGCCAGAATTGGCTGCTAAACTGGAAACAGGTGGTCTGCGGGTAAAGTGGTCCGGCTGTGTGGTTGATAAATCTTCTTTTGAGCAAATATTAACTGAAAATGTTCCGCGTTCGGTTGATATTTTGGTTTAGAATATAGATTTTTAATACGGCAGCTTGATGTGGGGATGAAGGTATTAACGAGGTGGAGTTGTAATGAAAGATGACCTCAAACATGCAGCTGCAATAAAATATGATAAAGATAAAGATACAGCACCCCGGGTTGTTGCGGCAGGGAAAGGAGATGTGGCCAGACGTATCGTAGAAAAAGCCGCTGAGTGTGGGGTCCCTTTATACAAAGATGATGTTTTAGCTGATCTGCTGTCTAAGCTACCTTTGAATAGTGAGATACCTCCAGAACTATATGAGGCAGCCGCAGAGGTGCTTTTATTTGTGTACAGCCTCGAACAGAGGCAAAAATTGGGTAATAAGGGGAGCTAATCTATTTTATTTTCGGCTGCTGAGAGATAGTCTTTAAATTTCACGTGGGCATTTTCATAGAATGTCAAGCAAAGGGTGTTTAATCATGGTTTCTTCTCAGAACACAGGAATAAAAGGAGAAGAACTGGCGCTGTCTTTTCTAACCGGTTTGGGATACCGTCTTATGGAGAGAAACTACCGCTGCCGTTTTGGTGAAGTTGACCTGATTATGCAGGATGGGGAAGAACTTGTTTTTATTGAAGTGAAAACAAGGCGCAGTACAAAGTACGGAATGCCTCAGGATGCTGTGGGCGCGGTTAAACAGAAGAAAATCAGAAGACTTGCAGTTCAATATATGATGTATAGGAGAAAAGAAGAGTACCAGCCGCGCTTTGATGTCATAGCTATCACCATAGACCGTGCAGGTAATCCTACTATCGATCATTTTAAAAATGCATTTTAGGATTTGGGGGAGGAGCAATGATTTCCAACACAGTTATTGAAAAAATCAAAAATATTGCTGGGGATGAAAATGTGTTAACAACCAAAGAGGAACGGATGTGCTATGCATATGACAGTACTCCAAACGCTTTTCTTCCCGATTTGGTTGTCCGCCCCTGCTCTACAGCAGAAGTGCAGAGCATAGTAAGGTTGGCTAATGAGCATCACTTTCCCTTGATTCCCCGGGGAACGGGAACAGGATTGAGTGGAGGATCTCTGCCTGTTGCCGGTGGAGTAGTGGTGGACCTGACAAGAATGGACAAAATAATTGAAATTGATGAGGAGAACCTAGTTGCTTTAGTTGAAGCAGGTGTGATTACCTACAGACTTCAGGAAGAGGTGGAGGCAAAAGGGCTATTTTATCCACCAGATCCGGGCAGTCTCAAAACCTCAACCATCGGCGGCAATGTTGCTGAGTGTGCGGGCGGTCCCCGCGCTTTTAAATATGGGGTTACCAGAGATTATGTACTCGGCCTTGAGGTTGTAACACCTCAAGGAGAGATAGTAACAGTCGGGGGGAAGACTGTCAAATCTGTGACCGGTTATGATCTAATACGATTATATACAGGTTCTGAGGGCACTTTAGGGATTATTACCAAAGTCTACCTGCGCTTGATCCCCAAACCAGAAGCAAAGAAAACCCTAATGGTGGCATTTCCAAAGCTTGTTGATGCCGCTCAAAGTGTCACAGAGATTATAAAAAAAGGGATTATACCTGTCACTCTGGAGATTATGGATGACAGGACCATCCATTGTGTGGAAAAGCACAAACAAATGGGACTGCCTCTAGATGTGGAGGCAATATTGATTATTGAGGTGGATGGGCCTCAGATCCTGTTGGATGACCAGGCCCGGCAAATAGCAGAGCTCTGTCGTGGCAATGGCGCACAGAATGTTAAGATAGCAGAAACAGATGAGGAAAGGGAGAAGATCTGGTCCGCCAGAAGGGCTGTTTCTGCAGCAGTTGTTCAGATTAAACCTACCAAAATCAGTGAAGATATTGCAGTTCCCCGGATGGCTATACCGGAGATGGTGAGAAGATTAAAAGAGATTGCCAAACGGTATCAGCTGGAATTGGTTATTTTCGGTCATGCAGGTGATGGGAATCTGCATCCTAACATCCTTTGTGATCAAACAGACAAAGATGAAATGCAGCGGGTTGAAAAGGCGATCGGTGAACTGTTCAGTGCTGCAGTGGAACTGGGAGGAACCCTATCAGGGGAGCACGGTATTGGCACAATGAAGGCCCCATACCTGAAATTAGAAACTGGAGAAACAGGCTTTGATGTGATGAAGAAGATAAAACAGGCTCTGGATCCAAACAATATCCTCAACCCAGGAAAGATCTTCCGGGGTGAAAACAATGGATAAAAACATAGTCAAGGAATATCTTAACCGCTGCAGTAAGTGTGGAGGATGTATGGCGGTCTGCCCTCTTTTTGGGGAGACCTATGAGGAACCACTGGTAGCAAGGGGGAAACTATTTTTAATAAAAAATTACCTGGATGGAAACCTGGACCTTTCAAAAAAAATGATGGAGTTGATGAGCCTCTGCCTCTTATGTAAAGCCTGTACAGAGCAGTGTCCCAACAGTATTCCTGTGGATCAACTGGTTCTCACTGTTCGCCAGGAAATTGCACATCATAAAGGGATTTCCTTTGTGAAGAAAAATATCTTCCAGCACTTTTTGCAGAACAATGGGAGGCTGAATACTGCAGCCAAAATGGCTTATATCTATCAGCGAAGCGGTCTTCAAAGGCTGGTACGCAAGAGCGGGGTTTTAGGTTTGCTGGGAAATGATTTAGAGAAAAAGGAACAACTTTTGCCCGGAATGGCCAAAATCCCTTTCAGGTCTCAGGTGCCTCAGTTGATATCTTCAAGTAACCCGCAGATGAGGGTGGCCTATTATACAGGATGCGTGACCAACTATGTTTTTCCGGAGACTGGGCACGCGGTTTTGAAAATACTAAAAAGCCATTCTCTGGATGTGGTAATACCGCAACAGTGGTGTTGTGGTATACCCGCTCTGGCCAGTGGTGATGAAGAGTCAGCAGTGCAGTTAGCAAAAAAGAATATCAAGGTATTTCAAGATGCTGATGTGGATTATATTATTACTGACTGTGCATCCTGCGGCAGTATGTTGCAAGAGTATGCTGACCTGGTGGGAACTAGAGAGGCGCATACTTTTGCTCGAAAGGTGGTAGACTTGAGTCAGTTTTTGGCTGATGTGATTGATTTTAAACCTGGTGATAAGGAGATTGTGTGTCAAGTGACCTACCATGATCCCTGCCATTTAAATAGAGGACAGGGGGTTAGTGAGGCTCCCCGCAAACTGATCAATGCTTTGCCAGGGGTTACCTTCAGAGAAATGAAGGAACCTGACAGGTGCTGTGGTGCCGCGGGGTCATTTAATCTGACATACTATGATCTTGCCAATAAGGTGGGGCACAGGAAGGCTTGCAATATTAAAGATTCTGGTGCCCAGATAGTTGCAACAGAATGCCCATCCTGTATTATGCAAATAGGACATTTGCTTGAACTGGAACAAATCCCAGTTGAGGTGATCCATCTCGCTGAACTGATCAGTAAGACCTATTAGCGGGGGGTGTGCTGCATTGTTTTCTGAAACATATCGTGAAGCAAAAGAGCAATTTGCCCGGGGTAACCCGGATATAATGGCCAAGTTGAGTGGGGCCAAATATGAATATCAGAAAAAAGAGTTTTATTTGACATATTTTAATCAGCTGTACAAAATATCTTATCCAGATGGAGTAATAGTTTGCCCTCATGATCCAACTGTGCTGCCGTTGGATGAACAGGCGTTAATCCTTCAGTATCTTGCCCAGGCGACAGGTAAAAAATTAAGCGAAAAGTGGATTTCTTATGCAGAACTGCCATACGGGATGCTGCATAACCGCCCCTTCCAGACTGAAGCTGTTGTACCGCTGGCAGATACTTTTGGCGGCCAGCCGGGCATTCTATTACGGTTGGCACGTAGATTGGGGGGACTGGAAATAGGAATTGGGGATGTTGGTGTGGTTATCTATGTCTTTCCCCGTCTTCCTGTAGCCGTAATTCTGTGGACTGCTGATGAGGAGTTTCCTGCCAGGGCCAATATGGTCTTTGACTCATCTGCACCTGGATATCTTACCACAGCTGCTTTATATGTACTGGGGTCTGTGGTCACCAGACGCTTGAAAAAAATGGCGTCTTAGGACTCAGCATAAAACGCCACCCCCTATTTCATACTAATACTAATCGTATTAGATTAGAAAGGGGGTTATTGCTTGTATAATTTACACCCTGGTTTTAGTGTTTTCCCAACACCCAGCAGAGTGAGAGAACAGGTGAAAGTCAGATATCACGGTTTGCTTGCTGAGTCAGGAGCAGATCAGGTTTACTTACATACCGGTTATGGTGCTGGTTCCTGGGAGAATATTTATGATTACCATATGGAGAAGATTGGTAGTGAATGGGAAACAACCATCAAAATTGATAGGGATGGACAGTTCAACCTCTGTTTTAAAGATAGTGCGAACAACTGGGACAACAATAATGGTATGAACTGGAGTTATACAGTTAAACGGTAAGATACAAAAAGAGGGGATATAACCCCTCTTTGCTTTTAATGAAGTGATTTCTTGATATCGTCTTGACTGGTTAACCCCAAAATTCTGCGCAGTTCCTGCTGCTGACTTTCATCCACCAATTCCTCAACCGATAGTGTGTACTCTGCTACTTTTTCGGAGATATAAACAGGTGCTCCTGTTCTGAGAGCCAATGCAATGGCATCACTCGGCCGTGCATCCAAAATTAGTTCTCCTGATAATGTTTGGATGTACAATTCGGCGTAATAAGTACTTTCATGGAAATCGTTAATTACAACCTTCTGAACGGATGCACCAAGATTGTCAATCATGTTTTTCATGAGGTCATGGGTCATTGGTCTGGGTGTAGGAACCCCCTGTAGTGCCATGGCAATGGATTGTGCCTCTAATGGGCCTATCCAAATAGGAAGCGCCCGGTCCTTATCTTCATCAACTAACAAAATAACAGGGCTGAGTGAGAGATCAAAGGCAATCTCCTTCACATGAACGGGAATCATTTAACAGCCTCCTTCCATACTATATCTTATCATTTACCAAAGGGATCGGTCCAGGGAACGGTACTGGATCGCTTCAGCAATGTGCATCTGTTCTATTGTTTCAGAACCGGAAAGATCAGCAATGGTGCGAGCGATTTTGATAATTCTGTCCAAAGCCCGCATGCTTAATTTTAGTTTATGAAAAGCCTGGTAAAGTAATTCTTGTACATTTTTCTCCAAAGGGCAATAATGCTGTAGATGATAGTTCTGCATTTCAGCGTTATTATTTATATCACTATCCATGAAACGCTTCTTTTGTATTTCCCATGCCTTAATTACTCTTTTCTCGATCTCCTGAGATGATTCCTCCTGCTCATCATTTTTTAAATCTTTTAATTCTAAACGCGGAACTTCAACATGCAGGTCGATTCGGTCAAGGATGGGGCCAGATACTCTACTGCGGTAGCGCTGGACCTGATATGGTGTACAGGTGCACTCATGAAGATTATCACCATAAAAGCCACATGGGCATGGATTCATACTGGCAGCAAGGATGAATCTTGCCGGAAAGGTAAAGGCGCCTGATGCCCGGGTCACTGTGACAACACCCTCTTCCAGGGGTTGACGTAAGGCCTCCAATACATCCCGGTGAAATTCAGGCAGTTCATCG
>CAZZEY010000078.1:0-6459 GCA_964653445.1 uncultured Syntrophaceticus sp.
ACCAATCCAGTGCTGCATTATTATTGATTGCTGAAAATCTCAGCCTATCCCCTAGCTGATGAAAGACAAAAAGAAGTATTATGTTAACCAGCAGCTATATAGCTTTGTTCTTAGACCGTAATAAACTTAACTACTCCATCCAGCAGGCACAAACGGATCCTCTTAATACTGTTCAAATATGAAAGAAAAGCAGAGGTTGTGGTGTGAATGAGGTAGTACTGAGTAGTGCTCAAAGGTAAACTGAATTTACTGATCAACATAGATACGATTTCTTCCCTGCTTTGGGGTTCCTTCGTAACTTCCAGAATAAAATTCATCACCGCTCTAGAAACATCACGGTTTCTCCTAACCAATCTTTGCAGGTCAACAACCTGCCCGCTGTGTGTAAGAACGGCAGATAAGAAATCGGCACTTTCAAGATAATCTAGTGTTGCAAAGTGGCCTGCGGTATCTGCCAGATAAGGAAAGGAAACATTTTCAATAATATCGTCGGCCAGCAGGCTGTCTCCCAGAAACGCCACACCATCAGGTGTTACTATGCCAAGGTGGCCAAGTGTGTGCCCTTTTAAATCCAAAAGATGGAACGAGACCCCATTGATCTGCTGTTCACCGTCCTTGAGGATATGGGTCACCCTTGATGGTGAAGCTAGCAAAAATTTATTCTTAAGAACTGGAGGGGGATATGCGGAATAGAGTGTTAATGGTGCAAAAAGTGGGTTTTCGATCAATGCTGCTTCCAATGCTGAAGCGTAAATACCACAACTGCTCACTTTTTGGATAATTTGATTGCCTGCACAGTGGTCCGCGTGGTGGTGTGTATTGAAGATGCTGTGAACTATTATTTTTCGCTCTTTAAGATATTTTAAAACTGCAATGGCATGTTCCTTACTTCTGCCTGTATCGATAAGCATACAGGATCTAGAGTCAAAGAAGTATACTCCGATAATACTAGGATAGTTAAAGCAGTATGTGTTTCCCGCTAAGTGCACAAGTCCCAACTGCTTTCCCTCCCCTGTAAAAAAGGATGTCAATGTCGGAAATAGTATACTCGGTCACGGGCATCTATGTCCATGATTAACAGTCCAGTGGTAACTATTTCGACAATAAATTACATAATACATCCCTGCTTAAGCCTGGAATATATTTTTCCGGCTCAACATTTTTTAGAACACTCTTGATCGCATCCTTTCGGAACGGGACATTCCCCAGCACCTTTTCTAACAACAAGAGATCATCCCTGCCAAAGAAGTCTCCATATATTTTACATCCCATGATCACTCCATTTTGCACATTCAAAAGTATCTCCAGCTTTCCCCAGGGGAAGTTTCCGGTTTTTTTGATGTTATAGAAGGGGGATGCTCCGAAATTCCAATTCCATGTCTCATATTTATCCTTCCTGAGTTCTTCAATTCTCCGCAAATCTTTATTTGTAAGCTGGTAATCCCCTTGTTCGCCACTGAAAGCCATCATTAGTGCTTTCTTGATCAGCCCTTTAAACTCATCCATTCCTATGGGGGACGAAAGGAGTTCACTTATATTAGTGACTCTGCTTCGCACAGAGGATACCCCTCTTTTAGCCAGTTTATCATGGCTGACTTTTAGTGAGTTCTCCAGATTTTCCAGGTTCACATCAAAGAGCAGTGTGCCGTGGTGGACCACCCGGTCTTTCTGCCTGTACTGAGAGTTTCCGGACACTTTTTTGCCGTTGATGGTGATATCGTTCCTCCCATCGATAGCGGCAGACAGTCCAAGTTTTTTGAGCGCATCCACAACTGGTGCCATAAAGGTAGCGAAATCATAGCTTCCGCTTTTCTGGTTTTTAAAAATAAAAGTGAAGTTCAAATTACCCTGGTCGTGGTAAACCGCCCCTCCTCCGGTAAGCCTCCTCACAACAGCCACATTATGCTCTTTGATAAAATCCAGGTTCACCTCATCCCAGGTGTTCTGGTTGCGGCCAACAACAACAGTCGGTCTATTCTGCCAGAGCATGAGATACTGCTCCCCTAAATCTAACTCATATAGGAGATACTCTTCTACTGCCATATTAAAATACGGATCATGTGAATGGTTAACAATATAGAACATTTACAAAACCTCCCACCACCTCAAAGTCTGGGAACAAGATGAACAGCTCTACCTGCAGCATCAAGAACCGCTTCATGGAAAGCCTCTCCCAGTGTGGGATGGGGGTGGATGGTGCTGATGACATCTTTAAGCTTCATTCTGTTTCTCACAACAACAGCAGCCTCCTGAATCAGGTCACTGGCATGCGGCCCAAGTATATGGACACCACGGATTATGTCATCTGCATCTGCGATTACTTTAACAAGTCCATCCTTTTCCCCCATAGCTGCCGCCTTGCCATTTGCTATAAATGGAAACTTCCCGATTTTGGTACCGATCCCACGGTTGTCCATCTCCTCTTCAGTGAGGCCTACGGCAGCTATCTCCGGAAAGGTGAAGATACAGGATGGCACAGCTTCATAGTCCACATGACTCTCGAGAACAGCCATTCTTTCCACTGCAGTGGCCCCT
Organism: uncultured Syntrophaceticus sp.; assembly: GCA_964653445.1. Lineage (GTDB taxonomy): Bacteria > Bacillota > DSM-12270 > Thermacetogeniales > Thermacetogeniaceae > DTU068. Next base: position 2,536 of record CAZZEY010000078.1, read on the forward strand.
TCGGCAGAGGCCAGATGGGCAAGCATGGTACCCCCAATAACATCACCGATAGCATAAATACCCTTTACACTCGTCTCATAATCTTCATTCACAGTTATAAAGCCATCCTTACAAGCAACACCCAGTGCTTCTAAACCTACCCCCTGGATACAGGGCCTGCGCCCCGTCGCTACCAAAACTTTGTCAGCTGTATAGCTAATTTCTCCCTTTTTGCCTACAGCTGTGACCAAAAGGCCATCCGGTGTCTCCTGAATCCCCTTTACTTCTGTTCCTGTCATCACTTTGATCTTTTGCTTTTTGAGAAAGACACCCATTCTCTTTACGATTTCCCGATCCATATTGCTGAGAATATCGGTTTGGTATTCCAAAACAGTGACCTGGCTTCCAAAAACATGGAAAATACAGGCGAACTCCAGGCCGATCACCCCTCCACCAATGATGGCCAGGCGGGGGGGCACTGCAGTCAGTTCTAGCATTTCATCACTGGTGATTACTCCGGACAGCTCCGCCCCTGGGATGGGCGGCTTAGCGGAACAAGATCCCGTAGCGATCAGAATTCTCCTGGCTTTAATCTCCTTGCCATCCACCATTATACTATCTGGGCCAGCTATCACAGCCTCACCTGCAACTACCTCCACCCGATTTGCCTCCAAGAGTTTCTCGATCCCAGTCACCAATCCTGATACAATCTGATCCTTTCTTTTATGTGCCCCAGCCATATCAAAGGTGATCTGATCTGCCGCAGCATTAAAATCCTGAAGACGGCTTAAAGTTCTCAAAACAGAAGCATTCTGATAATATGCCTTCGTTGGAATACATCCTCTATTCAAACAGGTGCCTCCCAGGGCATCCTTTTCAACCAATGAAACAGACATGCCTAACTGGCTTGCTCTGATAGCGGCAACATATCCCCCGGGCCCTCCCCCAATTACCAATAGATCTTTCATCACGAACTCCCTCCTGTGATGCATATATTAATGCCTAAAGCATTTCAGATGTCGGAAGCCCCCCAGTTCTTTTAATAAACCGAGTTATCCTATCTCCTTCATCTTGCTTTCTCGTATAAGGGGAACCCCACTGTCTCTTAAAACAATAAAGCAATAAAGCAAGCCTGGCACCGATTAATCGCTACTCCCATTTGAGTATGGGGCAACGGGCTGCAGTTACCTCATCAACCCTGCGGATCGGAGCCTTTGTGGGAGCTTCTTTCACCACTTCAGGGGTTTCTTTTGACTCCCGGGCAATCTCCTTCAAGGCCTTGATGAAACCGTCTAAGCGCTCTTTGGTTTCGGTTTCTGTAGGCTCGATCATTAATCCCTCATCTACAATAAGAGGAAAGTAGATGGTCGGCGGATGATACCCGTAGTCAATTAGGCGTTTGGCCACATCAAGAGCTGTTACTCCATTTTCCTTCTTCTGTTTGATTGCTGAAGCAATAAACTCATGCTTGCATAACCTGCTATAAGGTATCTCGTAATAATCACTAAGATTGTGGCGGAGATAATTGGCATTGAGTACCGCATGCTGACAGGCCTCCTTAATGCCCCTTCCTCCCAGTGTCTTGATGTAGGCATAGGCTTTGACCATCACCCCAAAGTTGCCGTAGAAGGACTGCACCTTACCGATGCTATGAGAAAGTTCGTAATCCAGATAATAACGCTCATCCTTTTTGCCCACTAGGGGAACAGGAAGGTATTCCACTAAGAACTCTTTGACTCCAACCGGCCCAGCTCCTGGTCCGCCTCCACCATGGGGGGTACCAAAGGTCTTATGTAAATTGAGATGAACAATATCAAACCCCATATCCCCCGGGCGGGCCACACCCATGACAGCGTTGAGGTTAGCCCCATCGTAATAAAGGAGCCCTCCTGCTTCATGTACAACTTTAGAGATTTCCAAGATCTCCTCTTCAAATAGCCCCAAGGTATTTGGGTTGGTCAGCATCAAGCCAGCGATCTCATCACTCATCAATGAACGCAGGTCATCCACATCCACTAAGCCGCGCTCATTAGACTTAACCTCAATCACCTCAAACCCAAGCATATGGGCAGTAGCGGGGTTGGTACCATGAGCAGAATCGGGAATTATCATTTTTCTGCGCTTATAGTCTTTTCGTTTTTCATGATAGGCCTTGATCAAAGCTGCGCCGGTCATCTCCCCATGGGCACCGGATGCAGGTTGGAGAGTAAACCGGTTCATCCCGGTGATCTCACAGAGCATCTGTTCCAACTCATACATCAATTCCAGAGCACCCTGTACCGTTTCCTCCGGTTGATCCGGGTGAATATCGGTAAAACCCGGAAGACGTGCTGCCCATTCATTGATCTTGGGATTATACTTCATTGTGCAGGACCCAAGGGGATACATTCCATTATCAACCCCAAAAGCCCTTCGGGATAGTTCAGTGAAGTGGCGAACCACCTCAACCTCACTCACCTCAGGAAGAGGAGGCTCACTTTCTCTTAAAAATCCATGCAGCGAATCTTGGAGTTCTACTGAAGGAACATCCCCTTCCGGAAGGGAAATAGCACTACTTCCTAAGACACTTCTTTCAAAAATGAGCTTACTCATGCCTGCACCCCCTTCAATACATCTACCATTTTGTCGATCTCTTTCTTTGTCCTCTTTTCGGTAAAGGCAAAAAGCAAAGCATCATCCAACTCATAACCCCCAATAATCCCTTCCCTCAACAAAGCCCTGTTGGCAGCAAGGGGATCTTCCATCTGCACCGGAAACTCTTTAAAGAAGGGCAGATTATATTTCAAAGCAAAACCCGCATCCCGCAGACGGCTCCGCGCATAACAGGCCAGTTCATGGCACCTGACAGCAATAGACCGCAGACCCTTAGGCCCTACCAGGGACAAGTAAACAGCAGCAGCCAGGGCACATAAGGCCTCATTGGAGCAGATGTTAGAGGAAGCCTTTTCCCTTCTGATATGCTGCTCACGAGCCTGAAGAGTAAGGACAAAAGCCCTATTGCCTTCCAGATCATTAGTTTCACCAACAAGACGCCCTGGCACACGGCGCATCAGCTTCTTGTTCACAGCAAAGAAACCCAGGTAGGGGCCACCAAAACTCAACGGATTCCCCAGAGCTTGCCCCTCTCCAACAGCTATGTCAGCACCCCAGTCAGCAGGGGATTTAAGAATTCCCAGTGAAATGGGATCTACAGCCATAATCAAAAGCCCTTTTACATCATGGACTGCAGCCTCTATTTTGTCGATTTCCGGCTCTAATAAACCATAAAAATTTGGAAATTGGATAACTGCAGCTGCAGTATCTTTATCTATCATTTTGATCATTTCATCTACATCAACAGCACCATCGCTGTCAGGAACAACAACTACCTCAATCCCTTTGCCGTGGGCGTAGGTGTGCAGTACTTTCAAATAACGGGGGTTGATGGTACCTGCAATAATAACCTTCTTCCTCCTGGTTGCATCAACAGCCAGTGAACAGGCCTCAGCAAGCGAACTCCCCCCGTCAAACATAGAGGCATTGCACACCTCCATTCCTGTCAAACTGCAGATCATGCTCTGATATTCAAAGATACTCTGCAGAACCCCCTGGCTCAATTCGGCCTGGTAGGGGGTATAGGCTGTAACAAACTCCGATCTTGATAGAACATGCTCTACAACCGCAGGAACATAGTGGTCATAGGCACCTGCTCCGAGAAAACAAGGACAGTCATCTACTGTCACATTCTTTCCAGCCAGTTCACTCATTTTCTTTCGCAGTTCCAGTTCTGATAGAGGCTCGCCTAGATCTAATTCTCGACACAAATGCAGTTCCTTAGGGATATCTATAAACAGCTCATCGATATCCTGCAACCCCATGGAGTTCAGCATTTCCTGGACAACCCGGGGAGGATTGGGTGTGTAAGCCATCTAGCTTCCCTCCCTATTCCTCTTTTTCACAAAAGTC
>CAZZEY010000079.1:0-6439 GCA_964653445.1 uncultured Syntrophaceticus sp.
AATCCCCCTAGTCAAAGCAGAATATCAATGATGTCTCCTGCTTTGATGTTCGCCACCAGGAAACAAAAACCTGACAGATTACAGTTTCTTAGCAAAAATAAAAATTTCAATTATGCATGGGATTAAAACAATGATGGGTGCAAAAGAAAGGACTGTAAATAGAAAGCCCGTCGAACTTTAGGATCCGTCCCAGTGATCAGTCGCGAAACCGCGCGGCAGAACCGTCCCCCTGATCGGGTCCAATAGGCTCCGCACTTCCTCTGCTGTCTGGCAGTTGTTTATTGTGGCACGCCATTTGGCTGCGCTGGGAAGCCCCTTCATATAGCAGGCCAACTGCTTCCGCATTTGCAATAACGCTGTTTTCTCGCCTTTGATTTTTACCGCCAGGTCCAAATGCCTTCTTGCTGCTGCAAATCGCTCTTCCGCTGTAGGCTCAGGGAGCAGTTCTCCTGTTTTTAAATAGTGTACTGTTCTTTGAAAGATCCAAGGGTTGCCCAGTGCCCCTCTCCCGATCATCACAGCATCACACCCGGTCTCATCGAATATCCTGCTGGCATCCTCTGGTGTGGTGATATCCCCATTTCCAATCACCGGGATCTGTACTGCCTTTTTCACCAGGCGGATGATCCCCCAATCAGCTTTCCCAGAATAAAATTGTTCACGGGAACGGCCGTGAACAGCCACCCCTGCAGCACCGCTCTCCTCAGCCAGCATGCTCAACTCCACAGCAGTTGATTCACCATCTGCCCAACCTCTGCGCATCTTTACGGTCACCGGCACTTCTACAGCCTCAGCCACCGCCCGGATGATCTCAGCCGCTTTAGAAAGATCCCGCATCAGAGCACAGCCCTCCCCATTTTTCACGATCTTGGGGGTGGGGCAGCCCATATTGATATCCACCAGTGCTGCACCATGTTCCACCACAACCCGGGCAGCCCGTGCCATCTTATCTGGATCAGATCCAAAGATCTGCACACCCACAGGGTAATTTTCACCACTCAGGTCAAAGAGGTCGTGTGTTTTGCGGTTCCCGTAGAGGATAGCTTCACTGCTGACCATATCGGTATAGACAAAACCACAATTGAACTCCTGTACAATCATCCGATAGGGCTTATCGGTAAAGCCCGCCATAGGTGACATAAAAACCGGATTAGGGAGTAAGATGCCCCCGATCTTAACACTACCTATTGCGTTCATAGATAATCTTAAGCCCCCAGAGGGTAATATTTGGATCAATATGATCCACACAGTCAGTTTCAGAGCAGATCAGTTCTGCCAATCCTCCGGTTGCTACTACAACTGCATCATCACCGATCTCCTGTTTGAACCTGCGTACAATGCCCTCCAGTTGTCCCACATATCCATAGTAAATCCCTGACTGCATGCTGGCTACTGTGTTTTTTCCGATCACCTGGTTGGGCTTAGCCAACTCGATGCGGGGTAACTTGGCAGCCTTTTCAAAAAGCGCCTCAGTAGAGATACCGATACCGGGAGCGATAACTCCACCCAAATACTCCCCAGAGCGGGAAACAGCACAAAATGTTGTAGCAGTACCGAAATCAACGATTACCGCAGGTACACCATAGCGGCTAGCCACTGAAATAGCGTTAACTATCCGGTCAGCCCCTACCTCCCGCGGGTTTTCATAGCGGATGGGCATCCCTGTTTTGACACCAGGCCCCACCACTAGAGGTTCCTTGCCAAAATAACGGCGGCACATCTGGCAGATAGCAGGAGTAAGCGGTGGTACCACAGATGACATCACCAATGTCTCTATATCCTGCATCTCGAGCCCATGGAAATAAAAAAGGTTCTTCACCAGTACACCCAGATCATCTGCAGTATGCCGGCGGTTGGTTCCTATCCGCCAACTGGTGACCAGGCTGTCATTATCAAAAACACCTAACACTATATTTGTGTTGCCAACATCAATAACTAAAATCATTTCTATTCCTCCCGGCAAAGGGTTACTTCTCCAGCAGCGAATTTAATTTCTTCCCCCTGGGGAGACCGCACAACAAGCTCCCCACTTTCAGCCAAACCTGTAACTTCACCATAGTATTCCCTGCTGCCCATGGAAATGCGCACCTTTTTGCCCAGTACTGCTTCATACTGCAGCCAGTATTCCCTGATAGAGGAAAAACCGGTTCTACAGTATTCCAAATAGTCCTTTTCCAGGTTGTCAAGTATCTTCTGCAGCAGAGGTACCCTAGCAATCCTTTCACCAGTTATCACCCTGAGTGATACAGCCGTATTCTTCAATTCCGGTGGAAAATCATCCCTTACCTGATTTACATTGACACCGATCCCCAGCACCAAACAAGTGAGAGCAGCTTTTTCCACCAGTATACCGCTCAACTTTTTCCCCTGATAAATAAGATCATTGGGCCATTTAATACCAGGCTTAATCCCTGTTTGCAGATGGACTGTCCTGGCTGTAGAGGCCCCTGCGACTAGAGTTAGTTGAGGAATACGCTCAGGAGGGAGCTGCGGCCGCAGAATAACAGAAAATAAAAGGCTTTTTTCCGGTGGGGAATGCCACTTCCTGCCCCACCGCCCCCTTCCGGCGGTTTGATCCTCTGCAATAACCACAGTACCCTCAGGGTAACCTTTACGCCCCATATCTAGTGCAATCTTATTTGTGGATTCTACCCTGGGAAAGTGAAAAATCTCCCTACCGAAAACCTGAGTTTTCAACCCTTGATAAATCTTTTCCGGAGTGAGCAGAGCCTATTCCCCTTTTCCTGCATAATTTCTAGTTCTTCGTAAACAAACCGGAAGTTTCAGCAATCAATCCAACAACCTTTTCATTTCACCTATATCAAGACTGATATCCAATGCTCTGGCAGAATGGGTAACTGCCCCCACAGAAATCAAATCAACACCGGTCTCTGCCACTTCTCTGATGGTTTCTCTGGTGATCCCACCAGATGCCTCTAGAGGAACCTTTCCTGCGGTGATCTTAACCGCATCCCTCATCAGGGCTGGCGGCATATTGTCCAGCATGATAATATCAGCTCCTGCATCCAAAGCCTCATGAATCTGATCAATGGATTCCACTTCCACCTCAATTTTAATGGTATGAGGTATCTGTTCCTTTGCACACCGGACAGCCTCAGTTATCCCCCCGGCAGCCTTGATGTGATTATCCTTGATCAAAACCCCATCATCAAGGCCCAATCTATGATTGCACCCCCCGCCGATCCGCACTGCGTACTTTTCCAGCAGCCGAAGTCCTGGAGTGGTTTTTCTGGTATCCACCAGGTGCGCACCAGTTCCTTCAAGTATTTTAACAAGGTCAGCGGTGGCTGTGGCAACACCAGATAACCGCTGCAGGAAGTTCAATGCAGTCCGCTCTCCGGTCAACACAGCCCTTCCTTTACCTCGGATACGGGCAATAACAGAACCTGGAACCAGTGTACTCCCATCTTTAAGCTCCTGTTCAATCTCCACCTCAGGATCAAGCAGCTCAAAAACCCTCCTAGCAACAGGCATCCCAGCCAAAACACCGCTGTCCTTGCTGTAGATAATCCCTTCTGTATGGGCATCTTCCGGAATAAGGGCATTGCTGGTCAAATCCCCTTTTCCAACATCCTCTGCAAGTGCACGGTGTACTGCTTCATCGATCATCCATAAGGACAACATGTTTTCCCACCCCTAATTACTATTCCAAATGCAGGTATTCCACCATTATCACCTTTGAAAAACAATATGGCACATCCATCTTTTATCATCACTCTGTGGGTAATCCTTTCGGAAGTGCCCCCCTCGGCTTTCTTTCCGCATCTGGGCGGCCCTCGCCGTCAACCATCCCAGGGTAAGCAAATTATTTGACTCCATTCCCCTGCGGGAAGACGGCTGGTTGGGGCAGCACTGTTTAATCCTTTTCAATTCTTCTATAGCTTCATTAAGTTCCTTATCTGTTCTGACAATTCCCACCTTATCCCACAATACAGAGCGCACTCTATGGGCCAGATCTTCCCAGGGAACATCCCAATCAGACACCCTTTCTTCAATACAAAACTCAGCTTTGTCCAAATCTTCAGGGTGTTGTTCTATAAACTTCCTGGCATCCTCCGCTGCCCGCACCCCAAAAACCAGGCCCTCAAGGAGGGAGTTGCTGGCTAAACGATTGGCGCCATGCACACCATTACAAGCCACTTCTCCACATGCATATAGCGCGGGAATGCTTGTGCGGCAGTCTTTATCAGTGGCAATCCCCCCCATGATATAGTGAGCTGCCGGCGCAACAGGAATCATCCCCTCTGCAATGTCGATCCCATACTGATCACAGGTATGCCAGATGTTGGGGAACCTTCTTTTAAACCTTTCCCTATCGAGATGAGAAAAATCAAGATTTACATAGTCTGTGCCGGTTTTCGTCATCTCAGATACAATTGCCCGAGAAACCACATCCCGCGGAGCCAATTCGGCAAACTTATGGTATTTGGGCATAAACCTTTCTCCACTGCTGTTGCGGAGATAAGCCCCCTCCCCACGAACCGCTTCGGAAATCAAAAAGCGGGGCACACCTTTATGTGACAATGCAGTGGGGTGAAACTGAACAAATTCCATATCCATTAATGCTGCACCTGCCCTGTATGCAGCAGCCATGCCGTCACCTGTAGCGACAGGAGGATTAGTTGTATTAAGGTACAGCTGTCCGGCACCACCTGTTGTTACAATCACAACACACGCCCTGCAGGTGTTAATCTCGCCGGTTCTGCTGTCCATGAATAGTGCACCGCCACACCTTCTGGAACGCAAATCTATCAGAAAATCCACAAGAAAACAGTCTTCCCTCAGGGTTATGCGCTGGTCAGATCGACACTCCTTAATCAGACACCTGGCGATCTCCCATCCGGTAGCATCGCTGGCATGCAGAATCCTTCTTCTGCGGTGTGCACCCTCCTGCCCCAGTGACCACATACTCCCTTCCCGGTCAAAACGCACACCCATGTCTACAAGTTCCATAACCCGGGCAGGCCCCTCAGTAACCAGGATCTCCACCGCATCAGGGTCACAAAAACCTGCGCCTGCTTCTAGGGTATCCTCCAGATGCAAAAAAGGAGAATCCTCTCCATCAATAGCAGCAGCAATCCCTCCCTGCGCTTTCCCCGTATTACTGTCATGTGCCCGCTCTTTGGTTACAATCAGTACAGAACCATACTCCTTCGCCCTATATGCGGCAATAAGACCTGCAATACCGCTCCCAATAATCAGAAAATCAGTTTTATAGGAGGGCAAGCAAATTCATCCCCTTCCCCACAAACCCCAAATAACAGATAAACAAGCCGCAGTTAAACCCTTGACTTGTCAGTTAACAGATTAAACTATCTCAAGCATCCGTGAAAGAGCTTTTCTCGCCTTTTCGGCAGTCTCCGGATCCACCTGGATCTTCGGTTCCATTGTCTCAAGTGAATCCTTCACTTTCTCCAGTGTAGTATACTTCATGTCAGGGCAGGTAATATGCTGGGCTGCGGGATAAAACTCCTTATCCGGACAGATTTTTTGCAAAGAGTCGATCAAACCCTTTTCTGTTCCCACAATAAATGACTTGTTTTTTGACTCCCCGGCAAATTTAAGCATACCACCGGTACTGGCAACATAATCAGCCGCATCAATTATCTCAGGCCGGCATTCCGGGTGAACCATCACCAAAGCACCCGGATGGGCAGACCTAGCCGCCTCAACATCCTGAAGGGTTAGGTTATTATGTACATTGCAGCAGCCATCCCATAAATACATCTGGCGCCCAGTCTTTTTTGATATGTAATGCCCTAGATTGCGGTCAGGAACGAAAAGCACTGGCCTGTCCTTGGGAAGAGAATTCACTACTTTAACCGCGTTGGATGAAGTACAGACAATATCACTCTCCGCCTTTACCTCTGCGGATGAATTCACATAGGTGACAACAACACAATTCGGGATCTCTTCTTTTCTTTTACGCACATCTTCCCCGGTAGCCTGATCAGCAAGGTAACACCCAGCACTTTTGTCAGGAAGAAGCACTGTCTTATCAGGTGAAATAATTTTCGCGCTTTCTGCCATAAAATAAACCCCACAGAAAACAATAACTCCTGCATCAACACCAGCAGCCTGCTGGGCCAATTGCAGGGAATCCCCGACAAAATCAGCAATTTCTTTGATCTCTGGGGGTTGGTAATAATGAGCAAGGATCACTGCCCCCCGCTTTTCCTTTAACTCTACTATATCTTGCACCAGATCAGTCATCATCCCAGTATCTTGCGGCATACTTAACTCTCCCTTACATGCCAGCTATTGGCTTTTTCTTAAAATCTATCTATAATCTTATGGAATTTGACAGGAAGCGTCAAGCAAATTGGTGTAGGTTCAGCTCTGACTTAGCTTCTTACTTACCCTGTTTCTTATTTGGATTTCTAGGAAACCATCCTCTTTGTACTCTTTTCTCCTGCTC
>CAZZEY010000080.1:0-6405 GCA_964653445.1 uncultured Syntrophaceticus sp.
GTGAGGAATTTATTCGGGTGGCTCTGGATGGGGAAATGCCTGAAACCAAGTGGGTGACAGGTACTAACAGGTGTTTTTTAGGTGCAGTGGTCAACAGAGATATGGCTGTTGTTGTGTCAGTTATTGACAATTTGGTTAAAGGAGCAGCAGGTCAGGCGGTGCAGAATATGAATCTACTGTTTAATCTTCCGGAGAATACGGGGTTGAAACGACCGGGTCTCTATCCATAAAGACCGATCACCAGAACCATCCCTGTGCGCGGTTGGTTCAGTGCTTATATAAAAGGAAGGAGGTGCCTGTGTTCCCTGCATTAGTGGTGTTTATTTGCCCGGGGAACCAGGATTAGATTTGTCTAAACAGATAAAACACACAGTGATATCAGGTGGAGTTACTGCTCCACAAGGATTTTCAGCAGCAGGAATTGCAGCAGAGGTGAGAAAAAAGGGGCGCAGAGATTTGGCTCTTCTTTACTCAGAGTCACCGGCAGCAGCTGCTGGCCTTTTTACCCAAAATCAGGTCAAGGCCGCACCGGTGCTGGTCACCCAAGAGCACCTGGCCAATGGTACAGCTCAGGCAGTCATAATTAACAGCGGTATTGCCAATGCCTGTACCGGTGAGCAGGGGCTGGCAGATGCTAAAAAAATGGCGGAATTGACAGGAGATGCTCTTGATCTACTTGCAGAAGATGTGGTTGTTGCATCAACAGGGGTGATCGGGGAGTATTTGCCTATGGATAAAATAGAAAAAGGGGTCAAAGAGGCGGCAGCACTCCTTTCCAGGGATGGCGGTCTATCTGCTGCGGAGGCTATTCTAACAACAGATACCACTACCAAACAGTTTGCAGTCAAGCTGACTCTAGGTGGAAAAGAAGTGGCAATTGGTGGGATGGCCAAGGGGTCCGGGATGATCCACCCCAACATGGCTACTATGCTTGCTTTCATCACTACAGATGCAAAGGTAGAGCAGAATGCACTGGATCATACACTGCGCTGGGCAGTGGACCGTTCCTTTAATTCCATAACTGTGGATGGGGATATGAGCACAAATGATATGGTTGTTGTCCTGGCTAATGGGCAGGCAGGAAACACTCTCTTAACAGAAGGAGATCAAGATTTTGTCGTATTTCGGGAGGCTCTTTTGCTTGTCTGTACTGAATTGGCTAAGATGGTCGCCCGGGATGGGGAGGGAGCATCTAAATTTTTGGAAGTCCTGGTTAATGGAGCAATAAGTGAACAGGATGCACGCACAATAGCTCGTGAGATTGCGGGTTCCAGTCTAGTCAAGACCGCTATTCATGGTGAAGATGCCAACTGGGGACGGGTGCTTTCAGCTGCGGGGGCTGCTGGTGTCTCATTTGATCCTGCTTTAGTAGATGTTTACCTGGGGGATCTTCAAGTTGCATCTGAGGGGAAGGGGATCTCCTTTGATGAGAAACAGGTAGATGCCATCCTTAAGGAGAGAGAAGTGACCATTACAGTGGACCTGCATAACGGTACTGCTTCAGGAATAGCATGGGGTTGTGATCTTTCTTATGATTATGTGCGTATTAATGCCCATTACCGCACCTGAGGAGGGGTATAAATGGTTTTAACACCACTGGAAAAGGCATCAATACTGGTAGAGGCTTTGCCCTATATCAGAAAGTTTTCCGGTGAAACTGTGGTAATTAAATATGGTGGAAGAGCCATGGTCAGCGAAGAGTTGGAACAAGGGGTGATGACCGACTGCATTCTGCTGAAGCTGGTCGGTATCCACCCGGTTATTGTCCATGGTGGCGGGAATGCCATCGACAGCATGCTGAAAAGGCTTGGAAAAGATACGCATTTTGTTCACGGCCAGCGGGTAACAGATGATGAAACCATGGAAGTGGTAGAAATGGTGTTGGCCGGCAAGGTGAATAAAGAAATTGTAACTTTGATTAATCAGTTGGGTGGTAAAGGGATCGGGATTTGCGGTAAAGATGCCGGGCTGATCACCGCCCGCCAGAAAGTGCTTCCGGAATCAGCGGATGAGGGGATTGACCTGGGCCATGTAGGAGAGGTGGAAAGGGTCAATCCGGAAATTATTGAAACAGTAAAAGATGAGGGTTATATTCCGGTAATTGCGCCTATAGGTGTTGGTAAGGATGGCCGAAGCTACAATATTAATGCTGACTATGTTGCTGGAGCTGTTGCTGCTTCCCTAAAAGCCAATAAACTGGTTCTGCTCACCGATGTTGAGGGGATTTTTGCTGACCGGGATGATCCTTCAAGTCTGCTTTCAGTGATCAAAACCACCGAGGTTCCAGATCTGATTAATAAGGGGGTAATCGCCGGAGGCATGATCCCTAAGGTGGAATGCTGTGTTTATGCACTGAAAAGGGGTGTTGGGCGAACCCATATTATCGATGGCAGGATCCTCCATTCCATCCTGCTTGAGGTTTTCACTGATCAGGGTGTTGGTACTATGGTTGTAAAATAAAATTCTGGATTTATCTATGATATTTATTTTGAGTGCTGCCGCCCATCTTCTAATCTGGCACCGGGTAAGAGTTTGATGATGATAAAGGGGGAAGAAGTTTGACAGGTGTTCAAATTATGGAAGTGGGGAAGAGATACCTGATGCAAAATTATGCTCAACTTCCTCTGGTGATTGCCAGGGGGGAGGGAGTACGGGTTTTTGATGCTGATGGCCGGTGCTATCTGGACTTTGTCAGCGGAATAGCTGTTAATGCTTTGGGACACTGTCACCCAAAAGTTGTTGCAGCGATACAGGAACAGGCGGAAAAACTGATTCACTGCTCCAACCTCTACTGGTTTGAGCCGCCGGTAGTATTGGCGCAGGAACTGGCAGCTTTGAGCGGACTTGATCGGGTGTTTTTCTGCAACAGCGGTGCAGAAGCCAATGAGGCTGCCATCAAGTTGGTCCGCAGGTATGCTTATGATAAGGGAATAGAGAGCCCGGAGATTATAGCCTTTACTAGATCTTTCCACGGCAGAACACTGGGTACACTGGCAGCCACAGGCCAGGAGAAGTTTTCCAAGGGTTTTACACCTCTGCCGGAAGGTTTTCGCCATATCCCCTTTAATGATACAGCAGAACTAAACAGGGTTGTAGGACCGCATACCGCGGGTATTATGCTGGAACCACTACAGGGTGAGGGTGGGGTGTATCCCACATCTCATGAACTGATGGAAACTCTGGCAGAACTGCAGGAAAGGGGAATCCTTTTAGTATTTGATGAGGTGCAGTGTGGTCTGGGGCGGACTGGAAAGATATTTGCTTATGAACACTATGGTGTCAAGCCGGATATACTGACCCTGGCCAAGTCCCTGGGAGGTGGGCTGCCTATTGGAGCTGCACTCGCCAGAGAAGATGTGGCTGCTGTTTTTCAGCCTGGTACCCATGGCTCTACCTTTGGCGGCAATCCGGTTGCCTGTGCAGCAGCGAAGGCGGTTATTGAAGTTTTAATAGAGGATGGCCTTGTAGAACAAGCAGCCAGTCACGGGGAGTACATGAAAACCCGCTTAACAGCTTTAAAGGAAAAATATCAGATCAAAGAAGTGCGGGGTCTGGGGCTTCTGTTGGGCATGGAGATGGATCGACCTGCAGGCAAACTGGTTAACCTCTGCCAGGAGCGGGGACTGCTGGTGAACTGCACTGCAGAGCGGGTGATTCGATTCCTGCCTCCTTTAATTACAACAAAAGAAGATATAGATGAGGCTCTGGAAATATTGGAGAAAGCTCTGCAGAAGTTTTTTTCATAGCCCATTAATCCGAGCAGAGTGCGGGGAGGATGGACTCCTTCGTCAAGGGCAAGTAAGCAACATTCCATAAAAGCGCTAGCAGGGATAAACCGAAACGACGCTAAACCAGCGCGCGGCGGAACCGTTCCGGTGAGCGGTCTGTTAGTTGAGAAAGATTTTTAAAATGAGGAGAGAAATAAAATGGCCAAAGCTTATCTGGATAAAAGCTTAAAAGGGCGGGATTTTTTGACCATCGCCGATTTTACCGGCCAGGAGATTCGGCTGATTATAGATGCTGCCCATGATTTGAAGAAAGACTTAAAAGAAGGTGTTCCCCACCATGTTTTGAAGGGGAAAACTCTGGGTATGATCTTCACCAAGCCATCTACAAGAACCAGGGTTTCTTTTGAGGTGGGCATGTACCAACTAGGTGGTTATGCACTTTTCCTCAGCGCTCAGGATATCCAACTGCGCAGAGGGGAGTCCCTTCCTGATACAGCTCGCACATTGGAGCGGTACCTGGATGGGATTATGATCAGAACCTTTGATCAGGAGGATGTTGATGAACTCGCTCACTATGCCTCTATACCTGTGATCAATGGTCTGACTGATCTGGTTCATCCCACCCAGGTGATTGCGGATTTAATGACCATAGAGGAGCATCTGGGAAAACTATCTGGCATAAAGCTGGCTTTCATCGGAGATGGAAACAACGTTGCTCATTCTCTGCTGCAGATCTGTGCCAAAATGGGTGTACCTATGGCCATCGCCTGTCCACAGGGTTATGAACCTTCTGCGGAAATTCTGGCAGGTGCCCAGCAGGATGCAGCAAAGACCGGTGTTCAGTTGAGTGTTGTGGATGACCCGCTGGAGGCAGCCAAGGATGCAGATGCAATCTACACAGACATCTGGGCAAGTATGGGACAGGAACAAGAGCAGCAGCAGCGAGCTGAAGTTTTCCAGCGCTATCAGGTGAATGGGGAACTTTTGAAAAAAGCCAATCCAGGTGCTGTTGTTTTACACTGTCTCCCTGCTCACCGTGGTGAGGAGATCACCGATGAGGTGATGGATGGGCCTCAGTCGGTTGTTTTCGATGAGGCAGAAAACCGGCTTCATGCACATAAAGCTATCATGGCATTGATGATGCAGTAGAACAAATACTGTTAGATAGGGAATTCTAATAACGAACAAAACAGAAATATAAAAAAGGAGGAACTGGTTTTGCCGGCAGAGAACCTCGGTTTTTAGTCGTGGGTAAAGCTGGTGTTAACTGGGCAATAGATGCAGCTTAACAAAGTAGTATTAGCTTATTCAGGAGGTCTTGATACCTCAGTAATTATTCCCTGGCTGAAGGATAATTATGGTTGTGAAGTAATCTGTTATGCGGCAGATGTAGGTCAGGATGAAGAACTAGACGGACTAGAGGAGCGAGCGCTTAAAAGCGGTGCCAGTAAGCTCTATATCGGGGATCTGACGAAGGAGTTTGTAGATGAATTTATCTTTCCCACACTGAAAGCGGGAGCTATCTACGAAGAATACCTGCTGGGTACTTCATTTGCCAGACCGCTGATCGCTAAAAAACTGGTGGAAACAGCTCATCAGGAAGGGGCAGATGCCATTGTCCATGGTGCTACCGGGAAAGGCAATGACCAGGTGCGGTTTGAAGTGGCAATCCATGCCCTTGATCCTGATCTGAAGATCATTGCCCCCTGGCGGATCTGGGATATCAGTTCCAGGGAGGATGAGATAGCCTATGCACAGTCTAAGGGAATTGATGTGCCTGTGAAAAAGGAGCGTCCCTACAGTGTGGACCGCAACATTTGGCATGTGAGCCATGAGGGTGCTGACCTTGAGGACCCAGCTAACTCACCACAGAATGATCTTTACCTGTTGATTACACCTCCGGAGAAGGCGCCAGATGCGCCCACCTTTGTGGAGATCGGTTTTGAGCAGGGGGTACCTAAAACTATTGATGGGAAAGAGTATGATAGTGTCTCCCTTTTGCGTACTCTCAACAAATTGGCTGGAGAAAACGGTGTGGGCATTCTGGATATTGTGGAGAACAGACTTGTTGGGATGAAATCACGGGGAGTATATGAGACACCGGGTGGAACAGTGCTCTATAATGCTCATCGCTGCCTGGAAAGCCTTAACCTTGACCGGGACACTATGCACTTCAAGGGTTTGGTGGCACAGCGCTATGCTGAACTTGTTTATGATGGCCTCTGGTACTCACCCCTTCGTGAGGCACTGGATGCTTTTGTGAATGAAACACAGAAAACCGTCACTGGAACTGTAAAAATGAAGCTTTATAAAGGGAACTGTACATCTGTTGCTATGGAGTCACCATATTCCCTTTACCATCAGGGGATCGCTTCTTTTGGGTACAGTGAACTATATGACCATAAAGATGCTGCAGGTTTTATCAATCTTTTTTCACTGCCATTGAAGGTAAGAGGCTTGATGCGGAAAAAAGCAGAGGAAAAAGAATAGAAGTAGGAGGCATTATCTTGAAACTTTGGGGTGGCCGTTTCACCAAACAGACAGCTGATGAAACAGCGGAATTCCTTGATTCCCTGCGTTTTGATGCAAGACTCTACAGAGAAGATATCAAGGGATCCATTGCTCATGCCCGGATGCTGGGCAGGCAGGGTATTATTACCACACAAGAGGCTGATAT
>CAZZEY010000081.1:0-6372 GCA_964653445.1 uncultured Syntrophaceticus sp.
TGATCTCTTGTCTTTTTCTTCTTGTTTTCTCCTATAAAAACTTTACACTATGCGCAAACCATTTCCTGTTCGAACACATAAAATAATAAAAACGATGAAAAGGTTTCAAAAATAATAATTTAATGCCAGTAACTTTTTTTCCTATATTCCCATATTATATATTGAGAAGACAAACGGGGATATCCCCTTAAGTTCGACAAGAAAATAAAGAAAAGGAGGTAACAATATGCCAATTACTCCAGGTAAATGCCCCCAAGTTGACGGGGTACCAAACTGCCCGCCTTACTCAGAAAAAGATTGTATTGAAGTTTTCAAAATATACGACCAGTGCGCTGGAGAAGAATTATTGGGTAGATGTGTATTAGCAAGCGAATTCTGCTCGGATCCCATACCAGCTGATGCTGTGATTACATGTAATGTAGTACCTAACTCTGCTCGCTGCTTCCATATCGGTTTCGGTGAATATAACCCGCCATTTTATCGACCCGTAATGATCCAAAGCCAATTAGATGTTGAAATCACTGTCAGTGATGCTGCCGGTAATACTATCTGCGGACCATTCACTACAAGAATTGATGGCATTTCCCAGTTCCAAATGTGGGCACCTCCGGGTACCCTTGTCCAGTGTCAGATTATTGCTGTCGGAGATTGCGCTTGCGATCTGACAACAGACCCGGTTACCGGAGACCAGCTTATCTGCTGCAGAGTCTATGTCTGTAAAGAGATTCAAATCAAGGCCCTGGTCAGACTGCTTGTTCCTAGTTATGGCTTCTGCGAACTGGATCCATGCACTCCAGTGACACTGCCATACGCTTGTCCAGGAGACGAACCGCTCTATCCGCCTCAGCGCTGCCAGGAGCCGCCGGTAGTTATATTACAAGAGACAGATGACTCGCCGATTCCAAACGTAAATGTTTCTATTATTCGGGCCGGCACAACAACCACTGTACTCACAGATGCCAATGGAACAGCCACCTTCACAACTCTCGGCGCTATTGTAGCCGGAGACATAGTGCAATTTGTTGACCCAACTACCCAAGCATTGTTGTCCTTTACTGTGACCACCACTTTCACTGATACAGAAGGGACACTGCATGACAGCAACACTGTTTGCACTTTGCAGTTTACTAGGGTAGAAGGCTCCACATTTAATGTGTTTATCGACGGCATACAGAACGGTGTACTTACTCCATAGCTATTAAAATAGAAAAACGCCGCAGTAGCTTTCTGCGGCGTTATCCCTTTTACAGAACTGGACATCCCTTCTTCCTTTTACGCTCATTTCAGTTTGCTCATCATAATAAGATAATACACAGCCCCCCTCGTAAAAGAAAAAACAGCATTGCTACGGATAAGCAAATGCACCATTTTAAGCAGACAAAAACAGGCAGCTGATATTTTGCTGCCTTGACGAGCCTTCTATTTTGTTTTGGTCTGTTCCTCAGGAGAATATGGTTTACGAGGTGGGTATATCGGTTGATCATTTAGCAATGAGCAGAGTTTTGCCCAACTGGACACCTCAGCTCTTTCTCCTCAGCCACTATGTTCAGGAGGTTTTGGAGGGGGAGCCTTCTGAACAAAGGTTTGCTGCAGCCCAGGCCGGCTTGGAATTTTTTCGAGAGGGATAGAGGACAGGTCGTATTCCGTATAAACTTTCCTTTTTAGTTGGTCCCTTATCTGCTGTCCTTTTTCTTTTTTTCCTTGGGCGGCATAGCGGTGCATAATCTCTGAGAGCATATCTTCCTCGGTATTTGCAGATGGAAACAGATCAGCACCCTTTTCTTTAGCACCTAATTCCTGCACAGGCTTGTTTGGTAGGGAAAGGCTTTTTTCTCGCTGCTGGATAACCTTGATTAGCAGATCCGCTAGAGTGTCTATTGTCAAGGTTATGCTATTCGAGCTGGGCAAAACAGAAAGCTGCTTATCCAGCAGGTCGTTTTTTTCTTCTTGATAGTTTTCAGGCACTTTAGCTACTTTCTCGTTAATGCTTCTCTCCTTAGGTATTTCTTTTGCGCTAGGCTGTTTTTCTTCAATCTCATTTTGAAAGATTCTCTCTTCCTGAACAGAGATTTCCCCCTCAACATCAACTTCTACCCATGTTTTATCTCTGAAAATGCTTACTAATCGTTTCCACAAACTGACCCTTGATGGCTTCCCAGCCCTTACCTGAATGCTGAGAGGATAATTAGTTATGATCTGTACTCTTTCTTTCCCTTTAAATCCTGTTGTCTCAGGCAAATATTTTTTCACAAAGGTGCGAGGAATGATTACAGTATTGTATAATACTTCCTGATTATCCTTACAACTACAGCAAAAAACCAGATCATATCCTCCATAAACCAACAAGACCCCATTAGAAAGAACTTCTCCAAAAAGTTTAAGATTAGCAACCCTATAGGAAACCGGATAATCGGGTAAAACGACCTGGTGTGATGAACTTATTTTCATTTTCATTACTGAACCTGCCACTATTCCCCCTCCTTCCCCTCCGGTTTCACATCAATCCTCTTACTAATAACGGCAGACCGCCGCTATAGGCAAGACCTCCCTCAGCCTGAACCCTCCCGTTGATATTCCGGATGCATAGCTGTAGGTTGCAATTGAAAGATAAGTTTTATGATTCTCTCGTCAAGCCCGAATTGTTTATAATAATTTACAACTTCCTGCGGAAGCGCAGTACGCCGGGACAATTCTATATGAGTAAGTGTAACCTCAGAAACAGGTACATGAAAAAGATCATAAGTAAGCTCAGAGGAATGACCCTTGTCAGATACCTCTGATACTTCATTCTGACATCTATCAACATCTTCTTCGATAAAAGTTTCTTCCACATTCAGTACAAGCTCATCTTCTTGTTCAGTTATATCTACTGCTGCTTGTTCATCCTGACAGCAGGGTTCTTGTTCGGAAGTAGCGTTTCCCTCTATTACATTCTTCTCTTCCCCTTGCTCCTCAACTGAGCAATCTGAACACACTTTATCTTGAGCTGTTGTATCCAAAGCAATCCCTCCTCTTGTTTGGCCAATTGATTATTTTTCCTTGCTTGGTTATTATATGAACTAGACCTAAAAATGCCACTTTCATAGCCCTTGCACTGTGAAAAAGGAGGGCCGCTTATTTTCATTTTATTTAATACGAGAAACAAGTAGAACCAGTTAGGCATCTAGTCCTTTGCCTTGCAAAGTCTCCTCCCGATAATAGCCAAGCATACCGGCTATTATCGGGAGCCTACCTGTAGGCAGTTTTTCTAAGAAAATCCGTAAGTGGGTATTGACAATCGCACCTGTGAGGTAAGATGCAGCAACATATTTATACATATCAAACAGGTAATTTGCTGAGAGCCTGAGACAAAACACTCCATACATTGAGGATAAATATCTGCAGTTACATTGATTCGATGATCCTGAATAAGAGAGGGCATCAAAACAGCCTCCCGGCAAATTAGAGGCGGACTGGTCAGTTCCTTCCATCCGGTATCATCCTGAAATCTGATCTTATATTCGAAATAAAAACTTACCAGTGCCATATCTGTCCCCTCTATTTTTTTCACTGCAGCAAAATGCTGTTGGTCAACTACCTGCCTGACCTCAATGCATGCCACATTAACAACTTCCCCTTGAGCTATTTCCGAAACATCTATTATCTGTTTTTTTATGCGGGACTCTTTGCAGGTCATGTATACTTTCGTGGTTTCAACGCAGTCGATCATTGTTGGGGGTGGCATGGGTTGCTGTATCTTCCAGGGTATAAAATCAACATTATCGCTTACCGGATTTCCTGTACCAGCGGGATTTTTGACGGGATGAAAGGGTCCTGATCTGTCTCCCCACCAGTTATTCACAGCATTAATAAGAGTAGCAGTCTGGTTTAAGACCCCCCACACATTGCCCTCAATACTGTTGCAATCCAGACGGGGATTAGCATTATTAGGAAAAGCCCCTAATAACGAATTACTTAAATAGACCCCGGCATTGCCATTGCCAATGATTTGATTTCCGCTGATCAAAGGTCTGAGGGGAAAAGGATCAGGCGGATCAAAACCGCCCGGCCCTTGGGAATAAAGAAATATTCCGTCGGTCGCACTATTGCTAATCCGGTTGGATGAGATCAGAATTAGATCTGGTGGGGGTCCCGTCTGAGGAACCCACCCCCACATTATTCCCCTATAGCAGTTAGTTATTGTATTATCAACGATCCTTTCCGCCATAGCTTGAAATATAACGATGCCGCCTTGAAACTGATCAGTACCTAAACCACAGTTTTTAATTGTATTGCCCTCAATGGTCACATTTTTTTGATCCCGGGACAGGGTTATTCCACCGAAATTATGGTTTTCCATAACATTATTTCTGATTAGCAGCCCTTCGTTGCCCCCCTGTGCATATATCGCTTCACCATTGTTGTTGCGAATAATATTTCCTATTATGTTTGTGTTTTTGTGCTCGCGTAAATAGATTCCCGCTCTTTCAAAGCTAACAGCACTACCGTTATTTTCAATAATGCTATTTACCACATCCATTGCAGAGTGAGTGAGATTCATGATCCCTGATAAATCGTGTCCCTGGATAGTGCAGTTTTCTATGAGTATATCTTCCAGATCAGAGAAATCAGTGGACCCAACAAGGATACCCCGGTGGGGTCCATTGCGAAATGTCATAAACCTGATGGTTACTTGGCTAGATAGTATCTGCAAGGTAGGGACAGCTGCCAGACCAGCGGCATCTACAATTGCTACACCTATTGATGGAGGAGGGCCCTGCAAGGTAAGGGGTTTATCGATCACCAGTTGCTCAAAGTATGTTCCCGGGGGCACATTAACCGTTCCGCCAGGTGGGGCCGCATCAATCATCGCTTGTATGGACATTTACTGCACCTCCTTTGACATGCGGATCATTTTTGTGGATTACCTTTACATATACTACGCGGATAGCATAACAAATGTGCAGTATGTTCCTTTAATGGGTTAATATGATGATATTGGAGTGGCAAAAAGGAAGGACACAACATCATTTAAAAAATTCTCTTCGATTAGCTCCCCTTAAATAGACCCCGATATACAGACAGCAGTCTTTTTCCCGCATTTAAAGCAAGACCAAGCAGATAAAATCCTAAACAATCGACTATATTTTTGCTCCAGCTTTCAGGGTGTGTCAAAATACAGATTCTCTCATACCTTCCATCATTGATTAAATCGATCAGATCAGTTGTGTGCTCAACCTTATCTATGGGAGAAAGCGTTGAACTCGTTCTGTCATTAACCTTATTTGTATCTACCAACCATGTTCTTCCGCTGTCAGACAAAAAGAGCATTTGATTATAATCCATAGAGAAGTAAGGATCTCCAAGGAGATTGAATTTTGCCAGCTTGCAATTCTCCCAAATCTTTTTGTTATCATATTCGGTCAAAGGATGCATACAGGCCGTTTTAATATCATATCTCTCCCGCAGCATTGCTAATTCCACTGCAAAAAGCATGATGGCTTTTTCCATATCTCCGTTGGTCTTATCCAGGGTTTCGTATAGGTAGCCGATCTCATGATGGTAGGATGCAATTTGATCAATAATATCAGGAACATATACCTTGTTTTTCATCCTGAAATAATAAGTGGCCTGGATGCCGTAACTGTGTTCCACCCGGGCCATGTCTAAAGCTTTACGGGCATCTTCTTCAACATCATGGCGCATGATGATCAAATATTTATCCCGCTGAACCCCTGCTAAATAATCTCTCACTGTAACTGCCTGGTATTTGGACATTTTGATTGTACTGCATAATGCAGCATATTGATCCAGTGTAAAATCTAACTTTTTCAATAGCAATGACAATCCACATCCACCCCCTCCCCCTCATATATTTCTCACTTACACTGGTAAGTTCTGCTATCATCCCAAGATATAATATTCAGCAGCAGAAATGCTGGTTCCGATTATAAATCCGAATTTAAACCAGCAACTCGGGAAAGGGTTTCCTACTGGGGTTATAACTGTTTAAGGGGAATAGGGTTATATTCGGCACACAGGGACAGGATGAAAGGGTTATCTTTGGTATTTCCCGCAGCACAGTTTTTCTAGCAACTTGTTTTTTCTTGAAGGATTTTTTATGTCTTGGCATGTTTTTTGCTATATGTTGTATATAGATTTAACATTTAATCAAACAACATTTACAACAGTATTAAGAAGAGGGGTATCAGCAAATGTCTATTAATTGCGAACATTGGAAAGAGTATGATTCAATCAGTGGGCCAATCAGTTATTGTGAAATTGCGGCGTTTGGACACAAACTAACATTGGACGAGTTAGAAAAAATGGGGTGTACCGCCGAAAAACGCAAAATTTGCAAACAAAAGGTGGAGTTTGCCGTAGGAGATGCAG
>CAZZEY010000082.1:0-6363 GCA_964653445.1 uncultured Syntrophaceticus sp.
TAGACTTCTAGCACAATCTGCCCTTTTGCTGTATCAATGGTAATTCTATGAGCTGCTCCTTCCTCTGGTATGTTTGGTTTTTGGCTCTGATTATCGGTCAATTAATTCCATCCTCTCTGATTGGCCGGTAAACCAGCCTGTTTTTTATTATTTTTGGCAAAATACCACTTTTCTATTTATTTCGTCATCAAGAAGAGATCACCTCTGCCAGGCAGTCTTTTTCCTCAAATAATTACGCTAATATAAATATGATTAAATGAGTGTATGGGTGAGCTGAAACAGCGGCACATATACAATTAACAGGTAAAATTATTTGGGGAGCGAAAATATGCTGGTAGGCTTAATAATTGGGCTGATTAAAGATAGAGCTTAAAGAACCTGCTGCAGAAAAGTTCAATATCTATACAGCAAATGGTTGTTCCTGCCTTAAAAATGTATAATCCGGCGAATCATTATCTATCATCCCGGAACTTGAATCCCATATATTTCGGTGGACATGCCTTATTGGATTGTATTTCAAATAAACAGATGCAAATGCGGTGCCTCAACCTACCTCACTATCTTTCTCACTGAAAACAGTTGTGCTAACATAAATATATCGGGCGAGTGAAAGGGGTAAACTTTGGTGCTGATAGCTGAAAAAGAATGCCGCACAGCTCTGAATAGATGTGGTATTCCTGGGATCGATTACTGCCTCAACCCATATACGGGATGCAGCCATGGCTGTCTTTACTGCTATGCTAGCTTTATGAAGAAATTCTGCAATATTTCAGAAGACTGGGGTTCATTTGTGCAGGTCAAGGTTAATTTCGCCGAACGGCTGAAAGCATCACTGAAAAGAAAAAAACAAGGCTGTGTTACCCTGTCCAGTGTTACTGATCCTTATCAATCTATAGAAAGAAAATACGGCATCACCCGCTCCTGTCTGGAACTGCTGGCCGGCACAGATTTGTCCGTCAATATCCTCACCAAATCGGACCTGGTGCTCCGTGATCTGAATCTATTAAAAAAACTGCCCCAGGTAAAAGTAGGCATGACAATCACCACCCTGGACCCATACACAGCAAAACTGCTTGAGCCAGGTGCCCCCTCCCCTGAGCGACGTTTACAAGCACTCGCCCAGCTAGCAGCAACTGGAATCAAAACATGGATTTTCATCGCCCCGGTAGTCCCCGGTATCGCCGATACCAGGGAAAACCTTACCTCCATACTGAAAAAGGCCGCAGCTGCAGGTATCCAGGAAGTCAACTATGACCCACTGAATTTTTACCCTGCAGCAGTTTCCAATCTGAGAGCAGTGATCAAAAAGCACTGGGCGCGGCAGAGTTCTATCTTTGAAGCAGCCTGCCGGGAGCCTTATTATTACAAACAACACCTGCGCAGTTTGGCTGATGAGCTTTGGAGCGTATATGGGTATAAATGAAGCCGGACTGGACCGAAGATCCCTCGACAACTAGATCTATCCGATAATGCTTATTTGGTGTTCCAACCATCACCTGAGGTCTAACAGTATAACCACGGGCAGCAATAAGATGAAACATCCCTTTCGAAATTTGACTCAAATAATTTGTCTACATCTTCTTCCTCTCTAAAAATCCGGATAGGCCGGTTTTGCTGCACGCGATTTTAGCGCGCCGGGACAGTTCTATTGATCGGACGGCGAAATCATTAGGTGATAATGAAATAAAGCAATAAAGCAAGCCTGGCACCGAGTGAGACATATTTATATATTAAAACTTAACTCAACAGCTCCATCACCAGCATCATCTGTCACCCTTGGCAAAGACTCCACAGGCTGTTGATTGCCCTGCTTCGGTTCAATCCTCAGTTTATTAAGTGTCTCCCACAGCGGCTCCATTGCCCTTTGAGGGTTGCGGTAAAAGGTGCTGCCCCTGACTCTCCAGAATTGCCAACCTGCCCTCTCTAAAACCATCTGCCGCTCCCTATCTTCTTCCCATTTATCGATACCATGCCACTTATCGCCATCGCATTCAACAGCCAGCCTGGACCGAAGGCCCTCGACAACCAGATCTATCCGATAATGCTTATTTGGTGTTCCAACCATCACCTGAGGTCTAACAGTATAACCACGGGCAGCAATAAGACGATAAACATCCCTTTCGAAATTTGACTCAAATAATTTGTCTACTTCTTCTTCCTCTCTAGTAACCGGGACAGGATCTAAGTAATAACGTAAAAGTTGGCTGCGCATACAATTAGGATTCAGATCATCTAGCTTAACCGAATGGAATAACCACATTTGGTCCCTTCCACGGCTAGCTGCAACATTAAAGCTCTGCATAAAAAAACGCTTTGTCAATGGCCCAATACGCATATTAGGAGCTGCCACCATAGAAAGGAAGATTACATCCCGCTCATCACCCTGGAAAGCATAAGCGTTTCCGCAGATAATTCTGCGCTCCAACATTTCAACTTCACCTAATTCTTCCCGCAAAAGTTCTTCTATCAATGGAGCCTGATGGTCTCCCTGCAGGGAAATAACGCCCATTGTTTTTCCTTCATACTTCGGCATCCCACAGCACTCTACAATCTTAGCCACCAATGCTCTGGCCTCAGGTTCGTTGATTACCGCCGTAGTATTCTCATCCCTCCAGCCTTCGGGAACATATACTGCGCAAATTGGTGGTTCCAGCATTTCTGATCGCTCAGGGATCCGCAGTGGCTGTATCTCACCACCATACATCAAATCATTGCTGAATTGTATTATTTCTGGTACCGAACGGAAGTGCTCTTTCAACATTAAATGTCCAGGGAAAATAATCTGTGCTATATCAAAAAGACTAGACTGAATATCAAGCCTCTCAGCCTGGGGAATCCCCTGCAGATATCGCTCCATAAGTTGATGCACGTCGGACTGCAATATGCCGACGGGTTCAGGACTGATCTGGTTATCATCACCAACAATCACAGCTTTCTTTGCCTTAAACAAAAGCGATAAAGTAAATATGTCACTCTGACTGCTTTCATCTACAATTATTACATCAAAACGCTCTCCATTTGGAGGAAAATTTTCCAGCACACGGTGAACAGGCATAATCCACACCGGAACTGCTTCTCGCGCGACATGCATTTCTTCTCGGGCTTGCTGGCGGTACCTCCCAACATATTTTCCGGTTCCTTTTCCTATTCTTTTTATTATTTGAACCCAGGCAAAAAGACTGCGCTTTTGAGTATCGGTTACCCGGTTTAACAGGTGATACCACACCTGTTTCGCAACCAACGCAGTCAACAGCTTTGCTTCCTTCTGCCGCTCTTGCTCCAATTTTGTCTCGATCTGGTCAGTATTACACTCAGATTCCAAATAGTTCAACCAGGCTGCTGCACGTTTCCACAGCCACGCATCTTTCCAATCAGATGGAGGAAATAAAGGCACCCCTCCGCCACCTTCGGCGCATATAGATTCAACCCAACGCGGAGCAACAGCACGCAGTCTGTCAAGCAACTTTTCCATCTCTTCCTGCAGCGGCTCTAAAGCCTTAATTCGGTGTAGTTCATCAAGGGCAGCTGTCCAACCGCTGGGCTCCCTCTTATCCAGGGCTTGTAGCAATTGATCCCAGGAAGTGTGGAGCCTCTTTCCGTGAGCATCTCTGCTGGATGCGGTGAGATAATCCCGCAGACATTTAAAGTAACTTTGGTACTTATTAAGTTCATACCTAACTTTGGCAGCCTCGAAGGTATTAGCCAAGGTATTTAGCCAGTCAGGGTCTGTCCGTGCTTGCCAGCTAGAACCGAGATATCTATTGGCACTCTCTGAAAGGGATAAACACAAGTCTACCCAATCCAGTGCCACATCAATTATCCGGAGATGATCCTCTGCAAAAGCAGTCATGCGTCTGGGAGCGAGTGAAACATCCAACGATGGTCCCTCAATATCAGCTAGTGTATTATTCCAAAGAGTAACCAATCCCTCACACATTTCCGCATGTTCAACAGCGAGAAGCAGCAGGTCAACATCAGCAAGTTCCCGAATCGGCATCCCGTCAACAGAGCTCTCCCTTATTAATTGGGAGAACTCCCGGCCTGAGATGTTGCAGAACCACCAATTCAAACTAGATCCGCTCTCCATCCTGGCACGAAGTCCTAAAAGTTTATCCTTCAGAACAGGTATACCAATCCCCTGAGGTAAAGATATCTTCCGCCTAGTCAACTGACTATCCAAATTAAAAAGCCTCTTAATGCGATCATGGCATTCTTGCGAAAATTCCTGCCACATAGTCTTCCAAACGCCACACGACAAGCATCATTCAGAATCTGCTTTATCCAGAGTGGGTTTAACTCTTCTTTCAACTGCTTTAAAGCCTTCTTCGTAAGATTAATCAAACCAGAAAGAGCATCAGCTTCTAGATCATTTGGTATTACACCAGCACCCTGATATTCCTGCAGTTGAACAGCCTTTTTCTCAAGAGCATGAAGTTCCTCAATATTGCGCCGAAAAACAGCTGTATTGGGTAAACGTTCACTATCTGGCCTTACAGACCTCAGGGCTTCGATGTCTCTATTCCGGAGCCTCCCCACCAATTCAAATAATCGCGCCATTTCTTCGTCAATCAATGGCGGCTCACTGTTCATGGCGAGCTCATCTGGGAACCAACCATGTTCCTGTTCATTTTGTCTCAGCCACTGAGCCACCTCGAGCGGCTGCATATTTTGACCATTGATGTCAAAAGTGGAATGCTCCATTTCCGCAGCAAACCGTAACCTACCCCAAAGATGAGCGATCTCTCTACGGCAAAGGTCCTCCAGCTCCTGTTTGTTGTTCTCTATATCCTTATCAAGGGTTTCAATATCTAATGAAGATAGATTTTCAGCAATCGATGATACCGCTTCCTCCAATTCCTTAGCTGACCTGGCATCACCACCCAAAACACTGACACATAAAGGAGAGATCTGTGGCAGATCTTTTTTCAACTTTTCACCTATAACACGCAGTGCTCTCTCGGTATGACTGGTTACTAAAATTCTCTTGCCATGAGCCAACAGATGACAGATGAGATTGACTATTGTATGGCTTTTACCTGTACCGGGCGGGCCCTGTACAACCACCCCACTGCTGTGTGCCAGCCGCCTTGCTATATCTTTCTGTTCTTCGTTGGCCGGAAGAGGAAAAAGCAGTTCTTTACCAATGTTATGCCATGACTTTTCTGCTGCATCGTCTTCCGATATCTCCTTATCCACAGAAACTAAAGCAGTCATCGTCTGCGGGATAGAAAAACCCTGACGGATTGCATCGATAACTCCATGTAGTTCCCTTTGCCATAAGGTGCCACTCCTCTCCCGTAAAAAAATCACAGGTGCATCATAAACAATAGGTTCTTCGGGAAAACGTGCGGGTTTACCTATTCTTTCCTCCATTAGACAGTGGCCATCAGGATCAAGAATATGTACCAATTCGGTCAATAAAGGCACCGTCACTAAAGAATCACAAGGGTCAATGCCGCTTTCCTGTACAGACCTTTCCCATTGGACCAACCTGTCAAGGTTCGGGAGAGATGTAGGAAGCATATCTGTCTCCAGAACAGTACCCATTTCAACAGGATGCAGAGAGAATACACCTTTCATGGCGTCAAATGACAGTTCCATCCTAGTAACGAGCAGTGGGCGACGTATCCGGTATTCATCACGCTGCCAGACAAGCAGCCCGTGCCCCCATACCAACTCCAAAGATTCACTTTCCCTTTGTAAACGTTGGTAAAGGGTAAAAAGGTTCTTGTAAAAAGCCCGGATTTTTATTATGGGAAGAGCCTGATCTGCCCAGGACTGCCACTTCTGCAGCCAGGTTTTCCATGCAGATACCCGTTGAGAGGAATCATCAAACAATATTTCTCTTCGTTTCTCTAGTTCTTCCCAGCGTACATATGCTTTGTTTATTTTCTGCTGAAGCTCTCGCTGCTCTTCTTTTTCCAGGCCAACAGCTGCTTTCTCCAACTCCTCAATCTTCAAGGGCAGGCGCTCCAACTCTTCCTGCTCGGAAGCCCGCAGCCCCCCTCTGCTGTACTTGTGAGTTGGAGTTTTTTCGGGGTCATGTTCTGACCAATCTACCCATCCATCCAACACTTTAGGCAAAGGAGGAGCAGGGGGTGGATCATCCTGCTTGTGAATTTCCAGCCAGGCATTGGGGTCATCTCCACTTCCATATAAATGACAGCCATCCACATCAGGCAGATCATTCTCCCACCACATCAATTTTTTATACTCAGTAATATCCCTTATTATAGGGGCAGAAATGCTTTTGGTAGCTTTTAAGTACTCGAATACCTGAAGCAGTTTTTGATTTATATCATTTAACACATTCTCGTGTTCCAAACAAAGAACACCGTCCCTTCTATTTCTCAAATCCATAAT
>CAZZEY010000083.1:0-6276 GCA_964653445.1 uncultured Syntrophaceticus sp.
GTGAATGTTCACCGTATCATGGAGAAAATGGGGGGCGGGGGACACTTTACCGTTGCCGCAGCCCAGTTAAAAGATGTTACTATAGAAGGGGCGCGTTCCAGGCTCCTGGAGATTTTGAGAGAGGAGCAGGATGAAGACCAGTGAAAACAATGAAGGTTGTATTGCGTGAAGATGTAAAAAACTTAGGGAAAAAAGGGGAAATTGTTGATGTAGCAGAAGGGTATGGCCGCAATTTTCTCGTCCCCCGCGGCCTGGCAGTACCCGCTTCTAAGGGTGTTATGAAAGAAGTGTCACTGGTTAAGGACGGCCGGGCAAAAAAGGAGGCCCGCCAGGAAAAGAATGCCCGTGAGTTGGCTGCACGCCTGGATGGGATGACCGTTACGGTCAATGCCCGCGCCGGTGAGGGAGGCAGACTCTATGGTGCCATCACAAGCCGAGATGTAGCCGCAGAACTGGAGCGCACTCTGTCTCAAAAGATCGACCGGCGCAAAATTGAAATCCCAGAACCGATCAAAACACCAGGAAACTACCCTGTCCAAATTCGCTTGTATCCCGGTATACAGGCAGTGATTACACTAAATGTGGCGGTAAAATGAAACAAGCTTTCTTACCGAATACCTGGTCGGTTTGCAGCCGGCAGTAATGCAAAACCACCGAATACTGTACCCCATTTGCATCAGGAGAGGAGATGCGGAAATGACAGCATGCAATCAGAACCAGGAGTCACAGGATCTATTCAACAAACAAGTTAAACGAAGCGAAATCAAAAGCCGTATCACAGCCCTCTACCATGTGCTTGGTGATATTTACGGTTCAGAAAAGCTTGTTTTGAGGGCCAGTAAATTGGGTGTTGTGAAACAGATGCGTTCTAAACGGCTGGGGGAGCAGGTGCTTGCCCTGCAGAAGCTGATTCACGGTGACCCCACACTGAAAAAAGCACCACTGATCAAAGAAATCCCTGAAATCCTGGATGATCTCGAAGATGCCCTTGCTCAAGCTGTGGCAAGGCGTGTTGTGGAGGAGGACCTGGAAAGAAAGATCGCGGAAAAGCTCCAGGAGCGCCAGGAACAGTATCTAAATGATATGAAGGCCCAGCTGCTTAAAGAGAAAGGGACACCTGAGAATGCTGCAACACTAAAAAAGCTGGCAGTACTCGAAAAAAAGAAACAGATCAATTTAAATGCCTCAGTGAGTGAGGTGCTTCGTCCACAGACTGTAAAGGAAATTATCGGCCAGGAACGGCCATTAAAGGCGTTGATCGCCAAACTGGCTGCACCCCACCCCCAGCATATTTTACTCTATGGACCACCTGGTGTGGGGAAAACATCTGTAGCCCGCATAGCCCTGGAGCATGTGAAAAATATGCGCACAAGTCCATTCCAATCTGAAGCCCCATTTATTGAGGTTGATGGAACTACACTCCGCTGGGACCCTCGGGAGGTCACCAACCCTTTGATGGGTTCAGTTCATGATCCCATCTATCAGGGAGCAAGAAAGGATCTGGCTGAAACCGGTATTCCCGAACCAAAGACAGGGCTGGTAACCGAAGCTCATGGAGGGATTCTGTTTATTGATGAGATCGGTGATGTTGACCCTATCTTACAGAACAAGCTCTTAAAGGTGTTGGAGGATAAAAAGGTATTTTTCGAATCCTCTTACTATGAGCCTGGGGATCCTATGATACCGGAATATATCAAAAAGCTTTTTGAGGAGGGGGCACCTGCCGATTTTGTGCTGATCGGGGCCACCACCCGGGATCCGAGTCAGATCAATCCAGCTTTCAGGTCCAGGTGCGCGGAAATATTCTTTGACTGTCTGACACCACTGGATATCCAAAAGGTTTTACGCCAGGCAGCTCGTAAACTAAATGTTTCTTTAGAGTCTGGTGTTGCCGAAGCGATCAGCGAATACACTATAGAGGCGCGTAAAGCAACCAATATATTGGTTGATGCCCATGCTATGGCCCGCTACCGGCAGAAAAACTCAAGGCGCAAAACGGTCAAAGTGACCATGGATGACCTCCAGGAGGTCTTACAGGTATCAAGGCTGACCCCTTATGTTACCAAACACGCTGAATCCCGAGGAGAGATTGGACATGTTTTCGGGTTGGCTGTGGCCGGATTTGTGGGCACAATTATTGAAATCGAGGCTGTTGCCTTCCCAGCTAGGGAAAAACAGCGGGGCTCAGTCAGGTTCAACGGTGCGGCAGGCAATATGGCCAAGGACTCGGTATTCAATGCACTTGCTGTTTACAGGACTGTGACAGGGAAGGATGCGGCGGATTATGACATCCATGTTAATATAGTCGGTGGGGGCAGAGTTGATGGACCCAGCGCAGGAGCGGCCATCTTTCTAGCCATCTACAGTGCACTGGAGGGAGTCCCTCTGCGCCAGGATGTGGCAGTAACAGGCGAACTCTCTATTCAAGGCCAGGTGCGCGGTGTTGGCGGTGTTACCGAAAAACTCTATGGTGCCCGCCAAGTGGGAGTGAAACAAGTGCTTGTTCCTGTGGAAAACAGCAGGGAACTGGCAGAAGAGATGTGGGGTGTCCAGGTGACCAGCATCGATAAAATCACTGATGCATTTCCCTACATCTTGATGGGAGATACACTGGAGGAAGACTAATGGAACTTATTGAACGAACCCCTCCCCATAACCTGGAGGCGGAGCAGGCTGTTCTGGGCGCATTACTTCTCGTCCCGGACAGCTTTGCTGTTGTTTCGGAAATATTAAAAGCTGAGGACTTTTACGGGGAAGGCCACCGGGAGATCTATACAGCCCTTAAAAAGATGGCCGAACAGGGGCGTCCCATCGACTTGGTGACCGTTACAGAGGAACTAAAGGGCAGAGATGCTTTGGATAAGGTTGGGGGTGCCGCTTATCTAGCCTCACTGGCAGGTGCGGTACCCACAGCTGTTAATGCAGGCTATTATGCCAATATTGTGGCAGACAAAGGGCTTTTGCGCTCTTTGATCAATGCCTGTACCCAGCTGGCAGCCCGGGCCTATGAGGATGCGGCCGAAACCGAGTTACTCCTTGATGATGCAGAGCGGATGATTATGGGGCTGAGCCAGAGAAGGATTAGCAAAAGCTACCGCTCTATGAGAGAACTGCTTGTTGAGGCTCTGGAAAGGATCGAACAGCTCAGCCAGAAGAAAGGCAGCATCACCGGGCTTCCTACCGGGTTCGATGATTTGGATAAATACACCTCAGGGCTACAGCCCAGTGACCTTATATTGCTGGCTGCCCGCCCTTCTATGGGAAAAACCTCTTTAGCGCTCAATATCGCTCAAAATGTAGCTGTCAAATTCCAGGTACCTGTAGGTGTTTTCTCATTGGAAATGTCCGGGGATCAGGTTGTACAGAGAATCCTCTGTGCTGAAGCCCTGGTGGACCAGCAGAAGTTGCGCACCGGGTATTTAGGGGAAAATGACTGGCCGCGCCTGATGAAGGCTGCCGCGAAACTGTCTGAGGCGCCTCTTTTTGTCGATGACACACCTGCCATCTCCCTATTGGAGCTGCGCAGCAAGGCCCGCCGACTCAAACTGGAACATAATGTTGGGCTCCTGGTGATCGACTACCTGCAGTTGATGCAGACCGGTAGGCGTTCGGAAAACCGTGTCCAGGAAATCTCAGAGATATCCCGGTTTCTGAAATCCTTGGCCCGGGAATTGGATATCCCTGTACTCGCCCTCTCCCAGCTCAGCCGCGCTGTGGAACAGCGGGGTGGTGATCGCAGACCAATGCTTTCAGACCTGCGGGAA
This sequence comes from uncultured Syntrophaceticus sp., assembly GCA_964653445.1. Lineage (GTDB taxonomy): Bacteria > Bacillota > DSM-12270 > Thermacetogeniales > Thermacetogeniaceae > DTU068. The sequence goes on from CAZZEY010000083.1 coordinate 3,765, forward strand.
AGCGGGAGTTTGGAGCAGGACTCAGATATGGTTATGTTTATTTATCGGGATGACTATTATAATGAAGATACAGAGAGTAAGGGTGTTGCTGATCTGATCATCGCCAAACACCGCAATGGTCCTACAGGAACAATACAGCTGGCTTTCCTAAAAGAATTCACCAAATTCGTCAACCTGGAAAAGCATGAACCCCCAGAATTTGGACCAGATCCAGATCCAGAGGAAGCTTGACTCTCCAACAGCAAACCCCGCCGGCTTACACGCCGGGATAAAAGCGTGTTTCTCAGACAAACGAACGGCAATTAACGCTTGCGGAATACTCAAGAGTCTCTGCTACGAATCTTAGGCTTTTGTAAGTTCCGAATGACTGGTCGGTTTTGCTTGGGTGGGAGCAAAAATCCGAAGGAAAGTACCTAAAGAGAGGTACAGGGACATTGCCTGAACAGGGGACGATTGCGGGGTAAACCGCTCCGAAGTACCTGAAGAGAGGTAGGTAAACTGCTGGTCTTCTGAATATAATGACAGGAGTCTGTTGACACGCATATTAGTATTAGGTACCGGGCTTAATATTACTAGATTTAAGGATGCTTGCCCGGTAAAACATAAGGGTATTGGAGGGGCGCATATGCAAAAATACGACTGTATTATCATCGGTGCTGGTCCTGCTGGGATTTTTTGTGCTCTGGAATTGGTAAGACTAAAGAAAAACCTGAATATTTTGATACTGGATAAGGGGCAGGATCTCAAGGACAGGAAGTGTCCATCAAGGGAAAAGAATGCCCCTTGTTTTGGCTGTGCCTCCTGTGCTGTTATCTCCGGATGGGGAGGAGCAGGTGCGTTCAGTGACGGCAAATTGGCTTACTCCACAGAGGTAGGCGGTATGCTGGGCTCATACCTGAATAGAAGCGATTTTGAGGAAGGAATAAAATACATTCATGACCTCTACCTGGAGTTCGGTGCACCGCAAAAACTCTATGGTTTGGAAAACTACGAACAGATCGAAACCCTGCAGAAAAAGGCGGCACTGGCAGGTATGAGGCTTGTACCTGCTCCGGTCAGACACCTGGGAACAGGGCGTACACAGGATATTTTGCAGAAGATGCAGGACTATCTTCTGGAGCAGGGAGTATCTGTTGAGACAAAAACCGCGGTAGAAAAAATTGCTGTTAGGGACGGGGCTGTGGTTGGGGTAATAACTGCTGATGGTAGAGAATTAGCAGCTGAATATGTGGTCTGCGCCCCAGGCCGCAATGGCTCTGAATGGCTGGCCAATGAGGCTCACCGCCTGGGACTGGAAACCGCCATTAATCCGGTAGACATCGGCCTCAGGATAGAACTGTCCGCGGCGGTAATGGAACAGATCACAGACCTCACCTATGAGGGAAAATTTCTCTTTACATCTCCCACCTTTGAGGATCGGGTGCGCACCTTTTGTATGAACCCTTATGGTGAAGTGGTGATGGAAAACACCGATGGTTTGGTGACAGTCAATGGGCATACCCATGCCCAGTATAAAACTGATAATACCAATTTCGCTCTGTTGGTGAGCAAGACCTTTACACAGCCTTTTAAACAGCCCATCACCTATGGGAAATATGTGGCCAGCCTGGCCAATATGCTGGGCGGCGGGGTTATTGTCCAGCGGTTGGGGGATCTGATGAAGGGGCGCCGTTCCACAGCTGAGCGGATAGAAAAAGGAATGGTGGTTCCCACACTCAAAGAAGCAACCCCAGGTGATCTTTCACTGGTTCTGCCTTACCGCCACTTCCTGGCGATAATAGAGATGCTTAAAGCCATGGACAATGTTGCCCCTGGGATCTATTCCCCCCATACACTCCTCTATGGTGTGGAGGTCAAATTCTACTCCTCCCGCCTCAAGGTTTTCAGTACACTGGAGACCGAGCTAAAGAACCTATTTGTGGCAGGGGATGGCGCCGGGATCACCCGCGGCCTCTCCCAAGCCTCACTCAGCGGTGTCATAGCAGCCCGAGAAATCGCGACACGTGACCGTGACAAGGGGACGGGGTTGCTGTCACACTGACCCATAGCATCTGTGAAACACGTGAGCCATTAGCTCAGTTGGTAGAGCACCTGACTTTTAATCAGGGTGTCGCAGTTTCGAATCCTGCATGGCTCACCAGAGAAAACCCCCTCATATCAAGGCTTTGAGAGGGTTTTTGTTTGTTTTTGTTATATAGAACAGTGCGCCTTTGGGGGTGCTAGACGCTACAAAAAGCTGGTGAAAGTTATAAAAATGTGGTGAAGATGTGGTGAAAATGTGGTATGGGTTAACTCTCTTTTTTGGTAGGAAATTGAACCGGGTTATTGTGGTATTGTGACAAGGGGACGGTCTCACTGAGCGGTGTCATAACAGCCCGCAGGCAAAGGGACAGTCCCCACGGCAGTCGCTGACCGATCACCAGAACCGTCCCCCCGCGCGGGCGGTATTATCACCATAGATCTCCAGATTAAAAATGTTGACAGAAGAGCGATTCTGTTGTAACATATCATC
>CAZZEY010000084.1:0-6231 GCA_964653445.1 uncultured Syntrophaceticus sp.
GTGTAAACATTAAAATTTGTGCCATCCAAGCAAATCCATCACTAAATCTAAAAATGGAATGATGATACGCTATTTCTGAATTGCCTATTATAACTGCAGCCACATAGACTGCTAATAAACCACTTGCTCCAATAAAATCGCAAATACTGAAGGCCAATAATGCAAATGCTATTGTAAATACAGGGTAGAGCCCACTTGAATCTAAATTAATTTTATTTATTACTAATGCAGCTAGTTTGCCGATGATGATCCCCATTACTATGCCGATAATCATTTGCCAAAAGAATGAAGCTGCGAAAAATAAATAGGAAGATTGTTCACTTGTGATTAACTCGATAAAAGTGATCATAAGGATCATCGCCATCGGATCGTTTGACGCGGATTCTGCTTCAAGTGTTGCCTTTAGTTTTGATTTAATACTTTTATCTTTCAAGACAGCAAAAACTGCTGCTGCATCAGTAGAACCAACAATTGACCCAAATAGCAGGCCTTCAAACCATGTAACACCTAACACATACTTTGCCCCTACTCCTACGACAACAGCAGTTAAAATAACCCCTAGTGTTGCAAGTGATATTGTAGGAACAATAACAGGTTTCACAGTGGTCCATTTTGTTTGCAACCCACCGTCAAATATAATAATTATTAAGGCAACCGTCCCAATTAGTCTCGCCAGGTCATAATCACCAAAGTGAATCAGCCCTAATCCATCACTTCCCGCCAACATCCCTACTAGCATGAAAAGTACAAGTGCTGGAACCCCTAATCGAGTTGAAAACTTAGAAGTCAATACACCAATAATTAGAAAGAGGCCAATACTTAGTATAAAATAACTCATAATAATCCACCCTTATTCATAGATGCTAGTTATGTGTGATATCTAAGAAGATATTTACAGCGTTTTTTTCAACGATGATAAATCAAGACGACGTACAAAACAGATTTATAGATGCAGATGACACCCTATCATCCATGGCTGCAACAGGTGCCCTTTGGGTTAGTGTCTCTTTCGGAGAACAACAGAGCATGTCTCGCAGTGCTCTTATTGCTATAAGTATGTAAACCGGGGCGGCATCGGAAAATCCTCGGTAAAACGAAAAGTTTTGCCGCAGAGTGCGCCTTATCCAGATCCTTCTAAATAAGGCATCAAGGCTTTAGCGGGTTAATCTGTGCTTGCTCCGCAGGATGAAATTTGAAGGACAGGACGCAAGTATTGTGACATGTATTGCTGGCAGTGGAAAGGCCAGCAACAGTATGCCCTTCCTCAAAAAATAATCTATAAATTAACATCAACTCTTATAGGCTGCTCATGGTTTTTATCTATTCCTATATATCTTAACGTTTCAGAGGGGCAAGAATGGCCAAAAATAGATTGTAATATAGAAAGGGCAATCCCCTTACGGTATGCGTGATAACCAAATGTCTTTCTAATCGTGTGTGTGCCAATATTATCCATAATACCCACATCTCTTGCAGCCTTATTGATTATTCGATAGGCTTGCTGTCTGGTAATTGGTTGATCACAGTTTTTAGATTTAAAAAGAAAATCATAATTGGTGAGATTTGAAGCTGATAAATAACTAATTAAAGCATCCCTAACATTATTGTTTAAATATATTGTTTGTTCTTTGTGCTTACCGTTTTCCGCAATAAACAGGAACTCCTCAACTTTTTCACCATCCCAAACATCATTAACTTTTAGATTAAGTAAGTCGCAGATCCTTATCCCAGTATTTATTCCAAACACAAATAACAAAAAATCTCTTTGGGATCTTTGTTTTAATATTTCTTTTATTTTATTTATTGAATCAAGATCTTTAATTGGGTTGACATACTCCACTATTTGCACCGCCCATAGTTACTTATCCATAGTATAGCACATGATAAGTAACATTGTAAAAAGATTTTTTTGTCCTGAAATACATAGGGATTTCAAGAGCGTGTAAAAGCAATAAAGCAAGCCTGACGGGAATGGATGTCGGAGGCCGGAAGTCGGAGGTCGGAAGTCGGAGGCCGGAAGTCGGAGGCCGGAAGTCGGAGGCCGGAAGTCGGAGGTCGGAAAAAAAATTATTAAAAAGCAATAAAGCAAGCCTGGCACCGAAAGGTGTGGCACCGAAAGGATCTTCAAGTTTGCATAGTAATTTTACACGTTCAGATACTAACAATGAATGTTTCGGAAGGATGTGATAATTTGAGTGAAGAACAGAAATATACTAACAGATTGATTTCTGAAAAATCCCCCTACCTATTACAGCACGCCCACAATCCTGTTAACTGGTACCCGTGGGGCGACGAGGCTTTTCAAAAGGCTGAAGCAGAAGATAAACCCGTCTTTCTCTCTATTGGCTATTCCACCTGCCACTGGTGCCATGTGATGGAAAGAGAGTGTTTTGAGGATGAAGAGGTGGCAGCTCTGCTCAATCAAGGGTTTGTTTCTATCAAAGTAGACCGGGAGGAACGGCCTGATATTGATAGTGTGTATATGAATGTCTGTCAGGCCATGACCGGGAGTGGGGGGTGGCCGCTGACGGTTTTTCTTACACCTGAGCGACACCCCTTTTTTGCAGGTACTTATTTCCCCAAGGGTTCCCGTTATGGAAGGCCAGGTCTTATAGATCTATTGACAGCCATCAGGGAAAAATGGGAAACAGATCGGGAAGAACTGCAGGGATTAGGGAAGGAGATCATGGGCAGGATTGCAGAACAGATGATGGAGAGTGTGCCAGGGGAGCCTAACCCGGAACTGCTGCAGAGTGGTTACCAGAGCCTGGCAAATAGTTTTAATCCTGTTTACGGGGGTTTTGGGGGCGCGCCCAAATTTCCCACTCCACATCATCTTCTCTTTTTGCTCCGCTGCTGGAAGCGCTTTCAGGATGCCAACGCTCTGGAGATGGTGGAAAAGACGCTGCTCGCTATGTACTGTGGGGGTATTTTTGACCACATCGGTTTCGGGTTTTCCCGATATTCTACTGACCGTCAGTGGCTGGTGCCCCATTTTGAAAAGATGCTTTATGACAATGCCCTGCTTTCACTTGCTTATTTGGAGGCATACCAGGCAACAGGCAATACTTTTTATGCTGGTGTTGCCAAAAAGATTTTTACCTATATTCTGCGGGATATGACCTCACCTGAGGGTGGTTTTTACACCGCTGAGGACGCGGATTCCGAAGGGGTGGAGGGGAAGTTTTATCTCTGGAGCCCTGATGAAGTGAAAGAGGTGCTGGGGGAGGATGATGGAGAATATCTTTGCGGTCTGTATGATATTCGGGAAAAGGGGAATTTTGAGGGGAAAAATATCCCTAATCTGCTGGATAAAATGCTTGATATAAGTTTGGATAGTGTAATGGGGCCTGATAAGGCAGGTGAGAGGGGCAATCCCTTGATAAGTGAGAGGGTGGATGCCCTGCGCAAAAAGCTGTTTGCGGCGAGGGAAAAGCGTATTCACCCTTTCAAAGATGATAAAATACTCACTTCATGGAATGGGTTGATGATCGCTGCTTTAGCCAGGGGTGCCTGGGTTCTAGGTGAGCAGAGTTATGCTGAAGCAGCAGAAAAAGCGGTACACTTTTTACTGGAGAAGCTGCGCAGAGATGATGGGAGGCTTTTAGCCCGCTATCGTGATGGGGAGGCGGCATACCCCGCCTATTTGGATGATTATGCCTTCCTCACCTGGGGGCTGCTGGAACTCTACCAGGCGACCTTTCAAGTGGAGTATTTGGAGGAGGCCATCAGACTGACCAGAGAGATGCTCACTCTTTTCTGGGATGAACAGGATGGGGGCTTTTATTTTTCTGCCCATGATCAGGAAGAGGGGCTTGATGCTCGGGGCAAGGAAATCTCTGACATGGCCATCCCATCCGGTAATTCTGCGGCTGCATGGAATCTGCTGCACCTAGCCAGGCTGACAGGAGCAAGGGAGTTTGATGAACTGGCTCACAGACAGCTGCGCTCCTTTGCTGGTGCAGTGCGCAGTGCCCCCCATGCTTGTACCTTTTATCTTTGTGCTCTGGACTTTTATCTAGGGCCGCCCCAGGAGATTGTTGTCACAGGTGAAAGGGATGATGAGCGGACCAGGGAAATGCTGGATGTGCTACGCTCTGCTTATCTGCCCCAGGCAGCACTCCTTTTCTATCAGGAAGGGAATGAAGGAAACAGAATCGCTGCTCTTGCTCCCTATGCTGCTGATAAAAGGCCTATAGATGGGGGGGCTGCGGTTTACATCTGTGAAAACTATGCCTGCCGCCGACCTGTGACAAGCCCTGAGGAATTGGCGCAAAAAATCAGTTCTGTCTCACCTGAGCATGTAGCAGTGGACTAACCCCACCTCAGCAGCCATAAATATAACAGCAACCTTGAAAGTTATTAAGTGTAGTGCCGATCACCGGAACCCCCGGTGATCGTTCCCATTATCTATTCTTTAGTGGAAGAAAAACTGTTATAATAATGAAGACACGGAATTAAGATGAAATGGGGTCTATGTGGTTGAGGGAGAAAAGCCGATTTTTTTGCGGAGAGTGCGGCTATGAAACCGGTAAATGGCTGGGGCGCTGTCCCGGCTGTGGTGCTTGGAACACCTTTTGTGAAAAGCCGGTGCAGAAAAAGGGATTTTCAAGAGGTGAAAGTACAGAAGCCCCACAGGTGGTTCCTTTGGTTGAGGGGGAGGTTGAGTATTCAGAGGAGCGTTTTTCCTCCTACTTCGGAGAGATTGATCGTGTTCTGGGTGGGGGGATTGTACCTGACTCTGTAATCCTGCTGGGGGGTGCTCCCGGTATCGGGAAGTCCACACTGCTGCTGCAGTTGGCTAATTCTGTGGCAGAACGGAATGGCATAGTTTTATATATTTCCGGGGAGGAATCACACCAGCAGGTAAAAATGCGGGCTGTGCGGTTAAAAGCCAATTCACCCCGTCTCTATTTTCTAGCGGAGACCAATCTGCAGGGGATTCTCCAGGCTATTAAAGAACTTTTACCGGTCCTGGTAATAATTGACTCCATTCAGACCACATTTCATCCAGAACTTCCTCTGCATCCCGGAAGTGTCGGCCAACTCAGGGAGTGTACCGCAGAGATCGTGCATTTGGCAAAGTCATATGGTGCTGCATGTTTTTTGGTGGGCCATGTCACCAAAGAAGGTGCACTGGCGGGACCAAAAGTATTAGAACACATGGTGGATGTGGTTCTCTCTTTTGAGGGTGACCGCCACCAGAATTTACGGCTGCTGCGGAGTGTAAAAAACCGTTTTGGTGCCACCGATGAGATGGCTGTCTTTGCTATGGAAGAAACCGGGCTGCAGCAGGTGGATAACCCTTCAGCGCTATTTCTGGCGGAAAGGGCGAAGGGGGTTCCCGGATCTGTGGTTGTAGCAGCGATGGAGGGTACACGCCCTGTTTTAGTGGAGATTCAGGCTTTGGTCTGCTCAACAGCTTTTGGTTCTCCCCGCCGAACAGCTACAGGTGTGGATTACAACAGAATGGTTTTAGCAGCAGCTGTTTTAGAGAAACGGATTGGTTTTGCCTTGGCTAACCAGGACATTTATGTCAATGCTGTGGGAGGGCTGAGGATAGTGGAGCCTGCTGTGGATCTGGGGATTACTCTTGCTCTGGCATCCAGTTATCGTAATAGAGCGGTTGATCAGGATACAGCAGTATTGGGAGAGGTGGGGCTGACCGGGGAGGTCAGAGGAGTCAGTTCAGTGGAGCAGAGGCTTAAAGAGGTTATGCGTTTAGGGTTTAAGCGGGTTCTGGTGCCCAGCAGCGGTGTGGAACTGCAGGAGCGTTACCAGGGCATTGAGATAAAAGGAGTAAAAACAGTGCAGGATGCACTTGATCATGCGATAATATAGCTTTGGGGGGGCATGATTTGGTAGATAAACAGATACAGACAGCAGATGAAGCAGTTGAGGAAACGGTAAAAGAGGAAAAGACAGCGAAAACTAAAGGTACAGTAAAAGATAACAGGGAGGGAAAGGAACACAAAGAGGAGAGAGGAATAGAAAAAAAGGAAGAAACTGATGACGGCATGCTCGATGCTCTCAAGATGGTTGCTCCAGGAACATCCTTAAGGGAGGGGCTGGATAGTGTATTAAGAGCGAAAACAGGAGCATTGATTGTTATTGGAGACAGTGCTGAGGTTATGAGCTTGGTTGAGGGTGGATTCTATCTTGATGTAGAATTTGCGCCTCCCAGTCTTTATGAACTGGCTAAAATGGATGGAGCAATTGTGCTCAGTAGTG
>CAZZEY010000085.1:0-6215 GCA_964653445.1 uncultured Syntrophaceticus sp.
TAGCATTAATGCCTTCTGTAGCCGGTGTTCTCGCCGGGTGTGGGTTATTTGCATTTGCACTGCTGGCGCTCTCGGTCACAGGCTCCTTATTGAAACGCCGCTATACACTATAGGCTTAATTACGCCATCACGGGGACGGTTCCGATGATGGACCCAATTAGTATGCTGATGGATATTTTGTCGGTGAGAGAACCGCCTCAGAACGCATATTATCACAGGGCTATTACCATTTTATCTTAATTATTCTGACTAGGAGGTGCATACCTGGAATCTGACCGTCTTCTTCGTTGTCAGGAGATAGTGGATGCGGTTAAGGATCCGGGGGTTGTAATGCAGACAGAAAACGACAATAAAAAGTTGGAAGAGGTGCGCAATATTTTCATCGAGGGACTGGGCAGGATCTTTACTCTGTACGGGCTTCCCGATGTTTTAGGACACATCTATGGGCTCTTGTTTTTAACGGATAGACCGCTGGGATTGGATGATATTGCACAGGAACTCGGTGTCAGTAAATCAACTGTAAGCAATAATATCCGCCTGCTGGAAGGTGTAGGGTATGCTCGTAAAGTTTGGGTCAAAGGCAGCCGCCGCAACTACTATGAAGCAGAGCGTAATATGTCAAAAGTAGTTATGGAAACTATTCAAAAAAACCATGAAAAAGAGTTGGAGATAGTTGTCAGCACCGCTGAAAGCTGCAAAAACCTGCTGGCTGATGTCAGTGATTGCAATGATGAAAACTTAAAGGAAAAAGCGCGATTCTACTATCAGCATATCAACAGCTTGGAAAGTCAATCCGAGCGTTTTGGCCGCACACTGTCGGAATTGCTGATCACAGTTTTTCAGGAGCAGGCCGAAGGTTAAGTCGGCAGAACATATGAATTTGTTGCATATAACTCATCTTTGTACGAATCCACAAAAAAAAGATGTTATGAATTAGTTAACAGGTATATGACAGATTGAAAAATACAAATAAAAGCATCTTATGCCCCTTAATAGGGGCGGTTTTTTTTGTTATGGAACAATCCTGTCCAGTGGTTGGAAAGTTGAGTCAAATGCCTATATTACCGGCAAAAAGCAGCCTATTAATGAAGAAAATTATTTAGAAAAAAATGTTGACACAACTGTGCATGCCGTATATACTGTGTATATACGGTTATAACGGTAGATACGGTGTGCACAGATCTCAGGAAGGGGGTTGAGAATGAAGATTATTATCAGCGGCGCATCTCAAGAACCGCTTTATGAACAGATCGCCAACCAGATCAAAAATCAAATTATTTTAGGGGAACTTAAACCCGGGGATGCGCTGCCTTCCATCCGCAATCTAGCCAAAGAACTGCAAATCAGTGTAATAACAACCAAAAGAGCTTATCATGAACTGGAAAAGGATGGTTTCATTGAAACAGTTGGCGGCAAAGGCTCCTTTGTCTCCGGAGAAAACAAGGAATTATTTCGGGAAAAAAGACTGAGGATGTTGGAGGAGAAGCTGTCTGATGTGATTGACGAGAGCCGGTATCTGGGCATCAGTCTTGAAGAATTGAAGGAAATGATTGATCTTTTTAATAAGGAGGGGGAAATATGAATGAGATTTTGGAAGTCAGGAATCTTGCTAAGCAGTACCCTGGTTTTTCACTAAATAAAATCAGTTTTACTCTGGAAAAGGGCTATATCATGGGGTTCATAGGACCAAACGGTGCAGGTAAAACCACAACTATCAAATTGATTATGAACCTGCTCAGGCGGGATTCCGGTGAGATAAAGGTGTTAGGCCTTGATAATATCAAAAACGAGCTTGAGGTCAAAGAGAGAGTTGGCTTTGTTTATGATGATAATCACTTCTATAATGAACTGAGTGTCCTGGAGATGAAAAAAGTCATCGCTCCTTTTTACAGCAGGTGGGATGACGGTGTTTTTAAGGATTACCTGGACCGTTTTGAGCTTTCACCGAGAAAAAAGATTAAAGACCTTTCCAGGGGTATGAAAATGAAGTTTTCCCTGGTGATAGCTTTATCACACCATGCCGAACTGCTTATTCTGGATGAGCCCACATCTGGTCTTGACCCCATTTTCCGCAGTGAACTGCTGGATATACTGGTAGAAATAATTCAGGATGAAAACAAAAGTATCTTTTTATCCACCCATCTGACAACAGACCTCGATAAAATAGCTGATTATATTACATTTATCAATCAAGGTGAACTGGTATTTTGTGAATCCAAAGATGTGATTATGGAAAAGTATGCCCTGGTCAAGGGGGGAAATGAACTGCTGGATGAGGAGTTGAAAAAGGAGTTTGTTGGCATCAAGCAAAGCAGTTATGGTTTTACCGGTTTGACCCGTGATATCAACAGAACTCGTCAGGTGTTTGGCAGTTCAGTGCTGATTGAAAAGGCATCTTTAGAGGATATTATGCTTTATACAGTTAGGGGGGAAGAGCCATGTTCAACCTGTTGATTAAAGATCTTTTGATTCAGAAGAAAACACTGTGGTATCTGCTTTTCTACATTCCTATACTGCTGTTGGTATTTAGCAGTACCAGTATGGATGGTGATGTTGCAGTTGTTCTTTATGCTACCTGCACCTGTTTCATCGGTTATCTTTTGATTGCAGGGGCCTGCGCTTATGACGAGCAGAACAGGAGTGAGGTTTTCTTAAACAGTCTGCCTATTAGGCGTAAAGATATTGTTTTTTCCAAGTATTTGTCTATTTTTGTTTATGCGGTGATCGGTCTTACTGCTGGAATTCTGATTACCCTGATTTACAATGTTTTAGGGTTGGGGGAACCGGTGAGATATCCTGCAATTAAAGATCTGTTTGGGGCGTTGTTTGGAACAATCATCATCGGAGCAGCCTATTATCCCCTTTATTTTAAGTTTGGCAGTATAAAAACAAGGCTGCTGCATTTTATAGTTATTTTGGCGATTTTCCTGATACCAGCAGGGTTGGTGTGGCTGGTAGAAAAGTACAGCCAGGGGACTGCCATAAATCTGCTGACTCAGGTACTAGACAGCCCGGATTGGCTGCAGGCAGTGGGATGCGGTGCGGTAATAGTGACGATATTTTTGGTGTCCCTTGCAGGTTCTTTGAGGATCTATGAGAATAAAGATATATCTTGAACTCACAGAATTTTTAGGGGGGATAGCAAATGCCGCCAGTTTACCACTATATGACAGCTGTACAGGATGGGGAATCTTACAACACTGCTTTTAAACACTCTTTGGCGAGGTTGTCTTCACTTGATCCCAAAAAAATGGCGGAAAACAGTGGTTGTGTTTTTGACCCTGAAGAAGGTACCATATCTTTGACAAGCCTCGGTCGGGAGATCAGTGTTCAGTTCCCCTACGGAAATGTCCGGTTTAAGAAGAGCGGGCTAGTGCCTGTATGGGAGTGGCGGCTGCTTATCCTCAACTATCTGGGACGGGCTGATAACACCCTTTTGACAGGGGAAGTAATTACCTACCGGGAGACCGACCAGGGTCAGGTGTTTTACTCTGCCTTCTATAAATCTTGTATTTTTCCGTTGGTAGAAAAATTAGCAGGGGAGGCTCCGGAAAAGATAAAAAGGGCTTGTAGTGATTTGGGAGCGGTATTTGAAGAAACAAGTGATATCACTGCTGTTTTCAGCCTTTTCCCCAGATTCCCGATAATGGTGAAGATTTGGCTGAAAGATGAAGAACTGCCTGGTTCAGCGAATATTCTCTTTGATTCAACAGCCAACCATTACTTGCATACAGAAGATATCGCAGCCGCAGGGGAACTCGTTTCCCGGTTTTTAATCAAGCAGTTTGAGAGTTATTAGCTTTCTTGTTGGGTATTCCCACTTTTACTTTTACAAATCCCTTCTAAGATGCAGGATTTACACTCCGGTTTTCTTGCACGGCAGCACCTGCGTCCGTGAAAGATCAGAAGGTGGTGGGCCTCCCCCCAGCCATCCTCTGGTATTAATTCTTTGAGTTGTTTCTCTGTTTTCTCAGGGTGTTTTTCTGCACAGATGCCGATGCGGTTGGCGACCCTATTTACATGGGTGTCTACACCCAGGCCGGGTTTGCCAAAGGCATTGTACAGAACTACATTAGCTGTTTTTCTGCCCACTCCTGGCAGGCTTAACAGAGAGTCGAAGTCAGCAGGTACCTTTCCCTGGTAATCAGAGAGGATCTTTTTTGCTGCAGCAACCAGATGTGCGGCCTTGGATTTGTACAGGCCGACCGATTTGATTGTTTCTTCTACATCAGCCGGGTTGGCCTCAGCAAGATCTTTGATTGCTGGATATTTTGCAAAAAGGGCAGGGGTCACTCTGTTTACCTGCTCATCAGTGGTTTGGGCCGAAAGAATGGTTGCTGCCAGTGCCTGATAGGGATTGGAGAAGATAAGGCGCGGCTCAGCATCAGGGTATTCCTGACGCAGGCGGTCAAGCACAGCTGCTGTAAATTCTTTTGATCCGTAAGAAAAACGCATGTCTTTCCACAACTCCTTTCGACCGATCACCGGGACGGCTCCGCCGCGCGGTTTTTCTATCCCTGCTGGTGCAGCGACCTGCGAAGGTTGTTACTTGCCCCATAACGACGATGAGTAAATCCCTAAACCAAACGGGTATGTTCTTTCTGCTTCCAGAAGAAGTGATAGTAGAGGTACTGGAAGATAAGTCCTACGATAAAACCTGCAGGGAAACCGAACATAACACCTTGAACACCGATCCTGGTGTGGAGAACGTAGGCTACTGGCACTTGTACTAACCAAATGGATGAAACGGTGATTAGTGTTGGCCAAAAGACTGTTCCGCTGGACCGCATAATTCCCGCCAGGATGTTGTTGTTGCCTAATATCGGGTAGCTCCACAATGTAATGACCAGCAGACAGAAAGCCAACTCCAATGCAGGGGCTTCGGTCAGGAACAGGGACAGAAGACCGCGTCCGAAGAGATAGGCCACTACTACGATTATTCCTACGACCAAATAGTTCATCCAAATGCCTGTTCTGATTATTTTTTTCAATAGCTTGTTGTATCCGGCACCAATGGCCTGGGCACCAAAAATAGAGATGGTGATACCCAAACTGGCTGCAGGCATCTGCACATAGCTGATCACCTGCATGACAGCTCCATAAGCTGCGGTGGCAGTGGATCCAAATTTATTAATAAAAGAAATTACTGCAATGGCTGACAGTGAGACCAAAATCATCTGGATACTTGTGGGAATGCCGATGCTCACCAGAAGCTTGAAGATCGGCCAGTTGATGCGCAGATTGCGCGCTGTTTCTAGATCAAACTGCAGTGGGTGATTCACTTTTTTCAGGTAGAGAAGAAAAGCGGCAAATGAAACCAATATAGCTATTACATTGGCCAGGGCAGCTCCATTGACACCCATGGCAGGCAAAAAACCCCATCCGATGACCAATGCAGGGGTCAATAGAATGTTTAATACTGTGCTGACCACCAGGAAGTAAAAGGGTGTATTGGAATCTCCTGATCCTCTAAGAAAAGTGGTGTAGACGTTGAACAAAAAAACAACAGGCATTGCCATGAAAGTGATACGAGCGAACCCTGCTGACATGTCAATGACATCTGCAGGTGTTCCGGTCAGTTCCAGCAGGTCATAGGTAAAAAGCGTTCCTGGGACAGCAACAATAAGTCCGATTAAGAAGGTGGAGGTCAGTGTTGTTCCTACGAGGACCTTTGCCTTTTTCCACTCCTGAGCTCCGAATGCCTGCCCAATCAAAACAGAACTTCCAGCACCAATACCAATAACGAATGAGACCAGTAAAAAGAAAATAGGGAAAAAAGCGGAGACCGCCGCCAAGGCAAAAACCCCGATGATACGGCCCAGGATGATACTGCTGATTGTACCGCTGATGGAATTCAGGGTATTGCTGAGCATCAGTGGAAGGAAAAAGATGAAAATGCTCTTCCAAAGAGGCTTATCAAAATCGATTTGGCCTTTTTTTTGTTTATGATCTGTAGATTCTGCTGTTTGGTTAGCATCAAGGGTTTTAATCTCCTGATCCATAATATCGCTCCTGTAAACTGAAAATAATTACCATGTGTTTGCTGGGGAACTACTGTAATGATTGTGTTTTGTACAAGTTTGAAGGTATCAGGGCATTATGACTGAAACTGTGGCATAGATGTTAATAAACAACTCAACAGCACATTAGTCTGAGCATTCCCTTGAAGCACAATTATTAGATTAAAGCATTTTGGTTTTTTTAGCAAGCAGTTG
>CAZZEY010000086.1:0-6175 GCA_964653445.1 uncultured Syntrophaceticus sp.
TTTTAGAATAAGGCAATCATACGGCTGAAGTAAGATTTAGGTTAGTGGGTACCGAAGCAATATTTGCTTTTATTAATTATTCGTTAGTATTAACCTTATTTCCTGCTTTAAAAACACAAAAAGGGATTACTATTTTTCTGTTTCAGGTCTGGCGCATTCTCCACCCCGGCCCTGTAATATCTCCAGAGCGTGTGGTATCGCAGGCAAAACCACCTCCATGTTTTCCCGCACAGCCCGGGGACTTCCCGGAAGATTGATGATCAAGGTCATCCCACGGCTTCCGGCTACAGCCCGGGAAAGCATGGCATGAGGTGTTTTTTCCAATCCCTTGAGCCGCATAGCTTCAGCAATGCCGGGTATCAGACGCTCCACCACATCCAGGGTTGCCTCTGGTGTTACATCCCTTAGCCCGAGACCAGTACCACCGGTGGTCAGCACCAAATCTATCCTCTCTTGATCAGTATATTGGATGAGCTTTTCAGCTATTACCTTTCTTTCATCAGGCACCACATCATAAGAAACCACCTCACCACCTATTTCAGTGATCATTTCTTTAATCACCTGGGCGCTGCGGTCCTCTCGTTCACCTTTAGATCCCTTATCACTTGCGGTCAATACAGCTACTTTCAACTCAACCACCCCATCGCTCTATCAGTTCCCGATAATCTCTATGATGTCACCAGTTTTTACTGGACCACCCTGAAGAACTCTGATAAAGATCCCCTCCTTGGGCATCACACAGTCTCCAGCCTGGTAGTAAATCGCACAGCGATTATGGCACTTTTTGCCGATTTGAGTGACCTCACCCAGGGCATCTCCGATCTTTAGTTTTGTTCCCACAGGCAGGGAAACCAGCTCAATCCCTTCTGTTGTGAGGTTTTCTGCAAAATCCCCTGGCCCAACATCAAGCCCCTTCTCCTGCATCTTTTTGATGCTTTCCACAGCCAGGAGGCTTACCTGGCGGTGCCAGTCACCGGCATGAGCATCTCCTCTTAAACCATGGTTCTCAATGAGAACCCCCTGCCCAACATTCTTTTTACGTTCACCTTTATGTTTACTTGTACAAACAGCTAGGATCTTTCCCAATCTTCTTCACCTTCCCTGAAAAATCTCCCACTTTTACCTCCGGATTTTTCAACAAGGCGGATCTCTCCGATGACCATTTTACGGTCCACTGCTTTACACATATCGTAGATGGTCAGGGCGGCTGCACTCACTGCGCTTAAAGCCTCCATCTCCACACCGGTTTTCCCCTGACACCTAACCCGGGCTTCTATCTGAACAGCATTAGCTTCATCATCATAATGAAAATCTAAATCAATCCCTGTCAAAAGAAGGGGGTGGCACATTGGGATTAATTCAAAGGTTCTCTTAGCACCCATGATACCCGCTACCTGGGCAACAGCCAGCACATCACCTTTTTTAATGCCCCCAGTTTTAATCAAATCTAGGGTCTTTTTATTCATATAAACCGCACCTCTGGCACGGGCTTCTCGCTCTGTGACATCTTTGTTACCCACATCCACCATCCGGGCGCGTCCCCTGGCATCAAAATGTGTAAAATCCTCCACTCATTTAACCCCCTATCTGGCACATCCCCCGCCCTGTTTCAGGTGCACCGGTTGCCAAATGATGATTTGCCGGTTTTAGTGCCACAGCTTGCTGAAAGATCTGTTTAAGTTCCTCATCACCTGCACCTGATCTCAATGCATCAAGCAGATTTACCTCATGCTGGTCATGTAAGCAGGGACGAAGTTTTCCATCAGCTGTTAGGCGCAAACGATTGCATTCAGCACAAAAGTGATTGCTCATTGCATGTATAAATCCGATACTCCCTAATGCTTCTGAAAGCGTATAATATTCAGCAGGACCGCTGCCTTTCACCCCAGCTAATGGCCTCAGTTCTCCCAGTTCTTTCTCAATCATACCTCTGACCTCTTTACATGAGATAAAAGAGTTATCAGCCATCATCCAGCTAGTTCCGATAGGCATCAATTCGATAAACCTTATATGGATCGGGTACTTAAGAGTTAATCGGGCAAAATCAACCACTTCCCTGTCATTGAAACCCCGCAGAGCCACAGTGTTGATCTTGACCGGCTGAAATCCCAACTTGAGTACTTGTTCCAGTCCATCCCATACCTGCTTGAGATTGCCGCCTCTGGTGATCTGGTGATACTTATCTTCATCCAAAGTATCCAGACTGATATTAAGCCTTCTCACCCCAGCATCAAAAAGCTGCTTCGCCAATCGCTTGAGCAGTGTACCATTGGTGGTCACAGCTATATCCTGCACCTCTGGCTTTAGAGCCAGTGCCCTAATAAAAGGTATGACTCCTTTCCTGAGCAGTGGTTCTCCACCGGTAAGTCTGAATTTATAGATTCCCAACTGCATAGCTATCTCAGCTAGCTTTAAAATCTCCTCCATGCGCATGATATCTTCCCGCGGCTTTGTGGTGATCCCTTCAGAAGGCATACAGTAAAGACAGCGCAGATTACAGCGATCAGTTATAGAAATTCTCAAGTAATCGATCCGGCGGCCAAAGCGGTCCTCCATCATTTGCTCTCCTCCCTGGTTTTACGCCTTTTATGTCTCACCCATAATCTTCCCACAGTCCCGAAAATCGTACCCCTTAATCCTCTTTACTGCCTGGTGAAAATCCGGATCAGCCAGGATCTTCCGCACCAGGCAAATCTCCGGTTCATCCCAGAACTCAGCAGGGATACACAGATCATAGCGTTCCTCTCCAACAGGTATAAAATCCAGCCCAAGTGCATCGGCAGCAGCCTGAATCCCTAAGCCGGCATCTGCGCTTCCAGAAGCCACAGCAACCGCCACAGCCATATGGGTATACTCCTCCCGCTCATAACCATCGATCATTGTAGGAGAAACCCCTTCCTTGCGCAGCAGGTGATCCAGAAGCAGACGTGTACCTGATCCCCGCTGTCTGTTGATAAACCTCAAGTTCGATTCCACCAGGTCTTTAAGCTCTGTGAACCCCTTTGGGTTCCCAGGTGCCACTAGCATTCCCTGGATACGATAAGAAAGGTTGACCAACAACATCCTGCTTCCTGATAAAACCCGCCTCACATAGGGAAGGTTGTATTCACCGGTTTCCTCATCCAGGAGGTGAACACCTGCCAGATGTGCCTCACCACGCCTCAAGGCTGTCAAGCCGCCCATACTCCCCATATGAGAAGAAATAATGCGGAATCCGGGGTATTTTTGCTGGAGCAGGTCTGCAATCACATCCAGAACCATGTCATGGCTCCCCACCACAACTGTTGTGGGAGGGATCCCTTCAGGTCGCAGAATGCGCACATCTACCTTTGTTCCGGCAGGATAACCCTCTGACAGCCGCGGCACACATATAACCCCATCTGCCTGGACTAAAGATGTAACAGTTCCCGCCCCCCTGGGGAGTGACTGAACCATCAGCTTGTCCCTTACCTTACCAAGCCGTACTCTGACATATTCCTCAGCTCCCAATGAAGAAACAATCTTTCTGCTCACATAAGCCTGTTTATAATTTTCCTCTGGAAGTGATAAACCATTCTTCCGGTAGATCACTGGACGAGCAAAAAGCTCAAAAGCCAATGCAGCGGAAACCGGGTAACCGGGAACACCGATCACCGGTTTTCCTTTAATAATTCCCAAACTCACCGGTTTCCCCGGACGGATAGCAACTCCATGTACAAAAACATCACCCAGTTCCCTGAAGAGGGGTACAGTATAGTCCTCCCTCCCATGTGAAGAACCGGCGATCACAGCAAGTAAATCTGCTTTGTCCAGGTATTCTATAATTCTCTCTTTCAAAAGATCATAATCATCAATAGTAGGGGGAGCATAAACAGGAACCCCACCCCACTCCTCTACCAACCCACCGAGCATATAGCTGTTGGACTCGATCACATCACCTGGCTTTAAGGAGGTCCCTGGGGCAACAATCTCTGTTCCCGTGGGCAGCAGCGCCACCCGCACCTTAGGAAAAACATCCACCTCTGTCAAACCCGCGGTCAGCATCCCACCTACATCATAGGGGCGGATCCTCTGATGAGACGGCAGAACCATCTCTGTTTCAATGAAATCCTCACCAACCACCCGCACATGCTGCCAGGGAACAGCAGGGGCAATAATCTCCACTAAATCATCTTCAAGAAAGTGGATATCCTCGATCATAATCACAGCATTAAACCCTACAGGAAGGATATCCCCTGTATCCACCACAACTGCTTGTTCCCCCATCTTTAAGCATAAAGGGGTTGTCTCTGATGCCCCAAAGGTGTCTGCCGAATTAACAGCAATTCCATCCATAGCAGCAGCGTGATAATGGGGGGAAGAAACAGCAGCAAAAACAGGGCGTGCAGTTATCCGCCCGCGGGACTTGACCACAGCAATCTGCTCCGGTTCCCCGGGATTTAAAGCCCCTTTCTCCTCAAGGCCTTCTAAATAACGCTCATAAGCTTCTTCCCGTGGTATATTCTCTAAATACGGCTGGCTGATACGCACCACAAAAGCCACCACCCTAAAGTGTGAAATTAAAGGACATAGTCAGTTCCAAACAGGTAAACATCCACTTCACTTCCTGCAGCTATACCCTCACTTTCCAGTGGGATACGCATAATTCCGTCAGCTTCAACCATAGGGGTAAGCAGACCAGATTTGCCGAGGATAGGCTCAGCTGATATGATCCCATCTCTGCGCTGCAGTTTGACAAAAATATATTCCTCTCGACCAGGAGCAGAACCGATACTGCGGGATATGATCCCTTTAATCGGTGGTGCCCCTTGAGTAATGCTTTGATAACTCCCGAATTTTAGCAAAGGTGATACCAGCAGCTCAAAGGTTAACAGTGCTGCTGCAGGATGTCCAGGCAGGCCGAAAACCGGTTTTTTCTCCACAACACCACCCAAGGTTGGTTTACCCGGCCTGACAGCCATTCCATGGAAAACTATACCAGGCTGGCCCAGTGAGGCAATAATATCAGCGGTGTGATCCCTGGTACCTACCGAACTGCCACCTGAAACAACAACCAGGTCGCATTCCTCATTGGCTCTGTACAGTTGCTCCCGAAGCAGCTGGGGATCATCCCGGACTACTCCGTAGATAACCGGCAGCCCGCCCAATTCCAGTGTTCTGGCAGCCAGTGCATAGGAATTGATATCACGGACCTCTCCAAGGAGTGGTTTTTCAGCTGGGTCAACCAGTTCATCACCTGTAGACACAATACCTACCCGTAAAGGCACAAAAACATCTAATTCCATCTCACCTAAAGCTGCCAGGTAACCGACATCCTGGGAACGAAGCAAATGATTTGCCGAAAATACCTCATCTCCCGCTTTTATATCCTCATCTGCTCTTAGGACATTCTCCCCTGGCCCAACTGGTTTCAATACCTCGATAGCCCCTGCACCGACTTCTTCTGTATGTTCCACCATAACAGCGGCATCAGCACCAGGAGGCAGCATCGCACCTGTGGCAATCTGCACAGCTTCACCTGGCAGCAGTTCCTGCTCAGGAGCAGATCCAATTCGGATTTCACCAATGACAGTAAAAAAGGCCGGCAGACCATCACTGGCACCAAAGGTATCCTGTGCCCTGACCGCATAACCATCTACTGTAGAGCGGTCAAATCCAGGCACATTATCCCCTGCTGTCACAGGTGCGGCTAGCCGCGACCCCAAACACTGGAGCAGAGGCTTCTTTTCCCTTTGGCGCAATTCAGCAGGCAGTTCAGCTGCCAGTTTCTGCCTTGCTTCTGCTGCTGGCAAAACAGTTAAAAGTTCATCCTTCACAACAAAAACTCCTTATAGGCAGCACCTGGGTACTTTATCAGAAGCACCCCAGAGCACAACCATGAATCTTAATCTTCAATTCATCACAAGCATCTCCGATAACCCTGGGTTCTACACCAAAGGCAGATGCCACACTCCTGGCTTTAGGGCAGGTGATCTTTCCATCAGTGGCTGCCTTTAATAGAGCCTCTTTTATCTTGGGGTCAACTCCGGTCTTTTCCTTGTTCTGCATCTTTCTCTTCCTCCTTAATTTCTCTTAATTTCTACGTAATTTAGTAAAAAAATAGCGCCAACCTTAATTGCCTGCGCTATTTCTTAAAACGTTAGCAACTCCTTTCCAAGGTTGGGAGGTATCCGGGTTTCCCCTCTACCCTACAGCA
>CAZZEY010000087.1:0-6153 GCA_964653445.1 uncultured Syntrophaceticus sp.
TCTTCTACCTTTTGATAATTATTTGAGTAGACACCCATCGGCTCATTATGAACCTTGACTGTCCAGACAAGATCTGTATTGTTTTTCTCATTGTAGTCTTCTAAATAAGGGATGTGCTGAAAGAAGTTTGCATCGATCTCACCATCACTGAGTGCAGGGTTCAGCAGTACATAATCTGTGAATTCTTTGATTTCCAGTTCTATACCCTCTTCCTCCAGCATAGGTATGACTACTTCCAAAATCTCAGCATGCGGTTTTGCTGTTGCCCCCACAACCAGTTTGGCATTATCCTCTCCATTTGCCTGTTCATCTGCACCATTATTCCCACAGCCGACTGCTGCACAAATAAGCAGAATAAAGCAGCATAACAGCGCCAAAACCTTCTTATTCATCCATTAAACCTCCTTTTCAAAAATCACCTAGTATCAATGCAAATCAATCAATATTAATAATTACCTTCTTCTATTACTGATCTTTGCCGCAAGGCTATCCCCCAACATCTGCACCAGCTGGACTAATATTATTAATATAATCACAGTGATCCACATGATACCGTGTTCATAACGCTGGTAGCCATAGTAGTAAGCCAGGGTTCCCAAACCACCTCCCCCCACTATACCTGCCATAGCTGAATAGCCCACCAGGTTAATGGTTGTTATAGCAACCCCCAGACTAAGTGAGGGCATAGCTTCAGGCAGCAGTACCTTCCTGATGATTTGCCAGGCGTTGGCTCCCATAGACAGAGCAGCCTCAATAAGCCCCCATTCGATCTCCTTTAGTGAAGTCTCCACTAAACGAGCCACAAAGGGGATCGCGGCAAGTGTAAGTGGAACAATAGAAGCAATGGTTCCGATATATGTTCCAACGATCAATCGTGTCAAAGGAATAATTAGAATTAAGAAAATAATAAATGGTATCGAACGAAACACATTAACAATAGAACCTAGAACCTGATTAACTCCTTTGTTTTCCAAAATGTGCCCATCAGAGGTGGTGACCAAAATCACCCCCAGGGGAAGCCCAAATACATAGCTCAAGAAAGTTGAAATCGCAACCATATAGATGGTTTCCCAGGTGGCCAGCAGAACCTTGTCCACCATCCAGGCATTAGCTCCAAGTTCAAACATCCTGGATCACCTCCAACTCCAGACCATGGCTTCGCAGATATGAAAGCGCCTCATCAAGCTGATTAGGTGGCCCAGTTAGTTCCAGGGTCAGATAACCAAATGGTGTTTCCTTGATGCGGTCGATATTACCATAAAGAATATTAGCATCAACTTCATATTTTTTAATCATAGATGAGATCACCGGCTTGCCTGCAGATTCTCCAATAAAAGATATGCTGACCAGACGACTTTCAGCGGCTTCATGGTCAGCCCGCTGCTCCAGCAGGTCACCCGGAATATCCCTTTTGATCACTGTGTTGATAAAATTACGGGAAGTAGATGTTTGAGGGTTGGAGAAAATATCGATCACCCTCCCTACCTCTACGATTCGAGAATCAGCAATCACTGCCACACGGTCACATGTTTCCTTAATAACATTCATATCATGGGTGATTAAAAGAATTGTCAGATTAAACCTTTTGTTAATATCTTTCAGCAGAGCAAGGATCGAACGAGTGGTCTGGGGATCCAGGGCTGATGTCGCCTCGTCGGAGAGCAGCAGTGTCGGGGAGTTGGCCAATGCCCGGGCTATACCCACCCGTTGTTTTTGACCACCGCTCAGCTGAGCAGGGTAAGCCTCTGCCTTATCCTCTAAACCCACTAGTTCCAGGAGTTCTAATACATGCTTTTCAGCCTCTTTTTTAGCAACACCGGCTATCTCCAGTGGAAAAAGCACATTATCAAAAACATCTCTCGAAGAAAGCAGATTGAAATGCTGGAATATCATACCGATCTTCTGCCTTGCTGCACGCAGTTCCCGGGGTTCTAAAGAGGTAATGTCTACCCCATCAATCATAACAGATCCACTGGTGGGTTTCTCCAGCATATTGATACAGCGAATAAGAGTGCTTTTACCAGCACCGCTCAAACCGATAATGCCAAAGATCTCTCCATTTTCTATCTGCAAACTAACATCATCAAGGGCCAGGATCTCCTGGCTCGGGGTTTTATAGATCTTTATAAGATGATTTACCTCAATCAAGCCTCATTCTCCCCTCCAAAAAACTTAAAAATATAAGCAATTAATAACATTAAAAAACATATTTTCCTATCAAAACATATCAGTGAATCATAGTATGACTGCTTTTTAAAATTCTGCTGGGACAAGATGTGGGAATAATGGCTGATTTCCTATTAATCTTTAGTAATGAGACAAAAAAATTATAATTGTGCACATTCGGATAATATTATCATTATATTTTGAGTATTTATGTCTGTCAATGACAGGCAAGTTCCTGCTCTACCAATTCCAAAACCCTGGGGATAACTGCTGCAACTTCCGGTGTCAACTCCATCCCCCATCCAATCTCAGCAGGTTCTACTCCAATAATCACAGCAGAAGGTGGTTTTCCCTCCAGCAGAGCTAGGTCATTCAGCGCGGTCAGAACACCCAGGTCATGGAGGGAAACAGTTTCAGTGATGGACTGTGTTCCACAGTCTTCCGGTGTGAGACGGTAGACCGCCCCAGGGGGCCCCCCTCCTTTTAAAGCATCAATGATGATGATTTTGCCGGCACCAGCCATAAAGGGAAAGAGATCACACCCCGCGGTTCCCCCATCTACCAGTTCCACATCATCGGGCAGTTGACGTTCCTCTAGTGCACGGATAACATGGACACCAACCCCATCATCCTTCATAAGCAGGTTGCCGATCCCCAGTACTACCTTTTTACCCATCGCTATCCTCCTCAACCGCTTTAAAACATTATACTCTCAGACTTGATTTAAAACCAGGTATTAAATAAAAAACCGGCCTCTATTAAGACCGGTCAAAAAGCAATGATGTCTATCTATCCAATGTTTTCTGCACATCAGCCGGAAGGGTTGTTGGCGCTTTCTTCCGGTGTTTAGCATGAAAATCAGCAGGACGATAACCGGTGATCATACCTGCGATATTGGCCAAGCCCTCACTAAAGTCCAGATAGAGGTGAGCAGCTATACAGTAAACAAAGATCCATGCAACTATATAGTGTACAATCCTGATTACATGCATGCCACCAACAAAGACCGCCAAGTGATTAAAGGTTGTCGGCCAGTAGAGAATCAAACCTGTGATACCCTGAATGAAAATCAAGGGTACAAAACCCAGATACATCATCTTTTGGCCGGGATTATACTTTTCCCCGAAGTCAGGCAGTTTATCACTGATAAAGAGATAGTACTTCATCAGGCCGATCATATTCCCGATATCGGCAAAACGCGGCCTGAAGTTCTTAGAGTCACCAGTTGCACAAGCGTAGTAGAGGCGGCCGATAAAACCAGCTGCTACAGCATACATGAAGATAAAGTGTATCTTCCTGGCTATATCCATTGAAGGAAAAATCGGAAAACCATGGGGTGTATGGATGTAAAAACCGCTTAAAGCCAGCAATATCATGGAAATCCCATTCCACCAGTGGAAAAAGCGAACTAACCGTGTATGACGGTATTCCAAATCCATCTTGATCCCCCCTTTAATACACACGGAATAGACCCATATTCCGGTAGGGGGTAATCACATGTACAGCACAGGCGATACAGGGGTCAAAGGAGCGTACAATACGCACCAGTTCAATTGGATTATTTGGGTCATTGACTGGAGCGCCGATCAGGGCCTGCTCAATTGGGCCGGGCTGCTCCTTATCATCCTGAGGTCCTGCATTCCAGGTTGTAGGAACAACACAGTTATAATTTGCAATGCGGCCTGCCTCAATCTTAACCCAGTGCCCCAACGCACCCCGTGCCGCCTCTGTAAGCCCGATCCCTGTGGCTGTTTTTGGTAGTTCATGGGGTGTGCAGGTGGGTTTCCCAGGCTCAAGCTCCATAACCCAATCATTCATAGCATGTGCCAGTTTCTTTAATTCCAGTGCCCGAGCAGCATGCCGCCCCATCACTGAAAATGCTTTTTCTCCGAAAGAACAGATGGTGGAATCTTTAGCAACCCACATACGAGCCAATGGTCCCACTTCCATAACCTTACCATTATAACGTGGTGCCTTCATCCAGGAATATGCATCACTCTTTTCATGATCAGGAGTAATTACAGCTTCTAAAGGATTTTTGTCTATATCATCCTTGTACCATGAATACCTTACCTCTTCAGTAATCATATTCTCATTAAAGTCATTATCAACACCATCAATATAGGTACCGCGAGGCATAAATAACTTACCTTGATCATCCTGGGGAAATCCACCGTAAGCAAGGAAGTTTCTGCAGCCCGTCCCGATCTCAAACCAATCCTGGTAAACATCAGCAATTGCAAGAACATCAGGCACATACACATTATCAATAAAATCAATCAATTCCACCAGACAGTATTTGAAGTTCAGGATTTTTTCCGCATCAACAACCTCGGTCACCCCACCAGGAACAATAGCCCGCGGTGCAGGGGCTCTCCCCCCAAATATGGCAACCAACTCATGAGCTTTTTTGCGCATCTTCAAGGCCTGCAGGTAGTGGTTGACTGCAGCATTATTGACATCTTCAGGGAGGCGATAATCACCTTCATAGCGGGGAGCAAGGGGCAGAATCGTGTCAGGTGCCTTTACATAATCCAAAGCTGCCAGGTGATAAAAATGCAAAATATGTGACTGGATGAAGTTGGCTCCCAGGATCAAATTGCGGAGGATTCTACCATTTCTAGGTGGCTCGATATCAAATGCATCATCCAGAGCAAATGCAGCGGCAGTGCCATGCCCTACAGGACAAACACCACAGATCCGCTGGACAAACTCCTGGGCATCCCTGGGGTCATGCCCCTTTAAGATAAGCTCTATGCCCCGGAAAAGTGTACCTGAACTCTTAGCACTCTGGACTTTGCCGCCATCGACCTCTACTTCAATCATTAAATGCCCTTCAATTCTGGTTACAGGGTCAACAACGATCCTCTGCATTTACTTCTCCCCTCCTTCCTCTTTCTTCCCGATGCGTCCTTTGGCAACATTACCCACAATATGAGCACCTACACCTGCTGCCACAGCCACTCCTAAAACAGCACCTACTGCATCAGCACTGGCTGTGACATTGGGCAGATTCACACCAGGCATCCTCTCATAGAAGGGTGTGGCACAGTCGGGAAAATCCTTTTCTGTGCAGCCAATACAGGGTGCACCAGCCTTAAGACACCAACTCACACCACCATTCCACATCCGATCAAAGCTGTCACAGTGGGCAAGTGGTCCTTTACACCCAATTTCCAGCAGACAGCCGGGCTCACTGAAGTTTTTAGCAAAAAC
This sequence comes from uncultured Syntrophaceticus sp., assembly GCA_964653445.1. Classification (GTDB taxonomy): domain Bacteria; phylum Bacillota; class DSM-12270; order Thermacetogeniales; family Thermacetogeniaceae; genus DTU068. The sequence goes on from CAZZEY010000087.1 coordinate 5,383, forward strand.
ACTGTTATCAAAGTACTGCCGGCGCGGACAGTTATCATGAACACATTTACCGTAAAAAACTTTAGGCCTCCCAAGTTTATCCATTTCAGGGACTTCGTTAAACAGCAGTATATGTGCGAGAGTCCCCACAAACCAGTCCGGGTGTGTCGGACAACCTGGAACATTGACCACAGGAGTGTTAATACCCGCATCTTCCAGAACAGACTGTACCCCCTTACAGCCTGTTGGATTTGGCTTGGCAGCTGCTATACCACCATATGAGGCACAGGTGCCGATGGCTATCACTGCTGCTGCCTTTTCACCCAACTCTTTTACCCTGTCCAGGAAAATCACATGCTCACCATTTTGTTCACCTACTGTACAGTAGACTCCTCCATCCTTGGTAGGAACAGCCCCTTCAACTACAAGATAAAACTTCCCTTCTTTTGTCTCATCGATTACCTTCATAGCGAGTTCACCTGCTGCAGCTGATACATTGGGGTGAAATTTGAGATCAATAATTTCAGTTAGAATCTCTTTCATCCCCGGCTGACCCGAATTCAGAACAGAAATGGAGCATCCGGTACAGCTCGCCCCCTGAATCCAGATCACAGAAGGCTTATCCCCGCTAGAAGCAGCTCTCGCCAGCTCTGGCAGCAGCAGCTGACTCAAACTGACAGCAGCCACCGAACCCGCACACAGTTTCAGAAAATCACGGCGGTTTATCTGGCTCACCGTTTTTCATCCCCCTCCCATAATATTTTGTTATTAAATAAATAAAGCCTTACTATA